>QNFE01000024.1 GCA_003645455.1 Gammaproteobacteria bacterium
ACACAAAATGCGCCTTTTCATAGCAAAAATTCGTCAAAGGACTTGCCATTTTCCTCATTTTTGCTATAAAAATGCACTATTTTCTGCATTCTCTAAACAGCACTTGATTTATGCAAAGGTCTCCTTAAATCTGATTTCAGCGACAATAAAAGCTAGAACTAAAAGTGAGGCACCAAATAATTGTGAATTTGTTAATATCTCGTTGATAGCAAAATAAGCGTAAATAGCGGCACTAACAGGCTCCATAGCGAGGATTATGCCGGCTCTGGTGGCGCTGGTATGTTGTTGCATAAAGGTTAGGACAAAAAAAGCATATACTGTGGCAAAAATGGTAGTAATAATCATAGCCGTTATGATGTCTTGATTAAAACTTACATTAAAAGTTGTTTGGTCAATAAATAAACTCAACACCATTGATAAAACCGATACTGTCAATAATTGATAAAAAACCAAAGAAAAATTATTGGAAGTTTTGCAGAACTTACCAGTAAATATCAAATGCAAAGCAAATGCTATAGCACAAAAAAAAGTGAAAATTTCTCCTATACCGATTGATAATCCATCTGCTGTGGATGACATAAAATACATACCCAAGGCTGCTATTGTAGCGGACACTATAATCATTTTTCGCATTATCTCGCCAAATAATACAAAAGCGAAAAATGGCACCATTACAACATAAAGACCTGTGATAAAAGCCACTATTGAGGCTGTGGTATAAACAAGACCATAGGTTTGTCCGGCAAAACCTGCAAACAAAAAAACTCCCATTGTTATGCCTTTTTTAACATCAGATAAATCTCTAAAGTTAATTTTTTTATAAAACAATACGGCGATTAACAAAGCAGCAAAGCCAAATCGCCAAAATAAAAATGCCAAGACACCGATTGAATCCAAAGCATCTTGCACTACAAGGAATGTTACCCCCCATGCTATCGCAACACTTAACAGCAAAAATTCAGAATAATATTTTAAACTATTTTTTGTCATATTTTATTTTACTTATGTGTTTTTGGCGGTCACCCAAAAATATGTTTGTTTTGCATTCAATAAGTGATTGATAATTTTTACCTAAACTGAGACCTTTGCATAATTCAAGCACAATTTATAAAATACATAAAATGTGCCTTTTTATAGCAAAAATTCGTCAAAGGGCTTGCCATATTCCTCATTTTTGTTATAAAAATGCACTATTTTTTGCATTCTCTAAACAGCACTTGAATTATGCAAAGGTCTCAAACTATTGTTTTATTTTTTATGCAAAGGCCTCTATGTATATCTTGTGGTTAAAAAATAAAAAACAATGTCATTAAAAATTTTGTATAATAAACTATTTTAATTTAAGGAATATATAAATTATGTCTGTAAAATATCCCGTAATAGCCGTAACAGGCTCATCAGGTGCTGGCACCTCAACCGTAAAACATGCTTTTGAAAACATTTTTTTCCGTGATAAATTTAAACCTGTCATAATTGAAGGTGATAGTTTTCACCGTTTTGATCGTATCCAGATGAAAAAAGAGATGAAAAGATGCGAAGATGCTGGCAAGCCAATTAGCCACTTTGGTCCACAAGCAAATGAATTTGATACTCTGGCAAAACTTTTTAAAACCTATGGCGAAACAGGCACAGGACAAAAAAGATTATATCTGCATTCAGACGAAGAGGCAGCCCCATATGATGGATTAAGTGCCGGACAATTTACTCCATGGGAGGATATAGATAACAATTCTGATTTATTATTTTATGAGGGCTTGCACGGTTTGGCACAAGATAAAGATACAGATATTGCTAAATATGTTGATCTCGGAGTAGGGGTTGTGCCGATTGTTAATATTGAATGGATTCAAAAAATATTTCGCGATAATGCTGAACGTGGTTATAGCGCTGAGGAAATAGTCGAGACAATTTTAAGACGGATGCCTGATTATATCAAGTATATCACTCCTCAATTTTCTAAAACTGATATAAACTTCCAAAGAATTGCCACAGTTGATACTTCTAACCCTTTTATTGCCCGTGACATTCCTACCTTGGATGAGAGTTTTGTCGTTATCCGTTTTCGCGACCCTGATAAGTTTAATATTGATTTCCAATATTTGTTAACAATGATAGAAAACTCATTTATGTCAAGACGTAATTCAATAGTTGTGCCAGGTGGTAAAATGGGTTTTTCAATGGAAATTATTTTAACTCCTATTATTGAAAAATTAGTGGAAAATTCTAAAAAATAAATTTTTTATGCTGATATTTGTAATTAAAGCCACAAATTAAATGTTTGATAGGCGCCAAGGCGGACAAAATGTATACCTTATAATCCCATCTATTGGATTTTCTTATCCGACAAAGACATCAATTGCCGAGTTTGAATCTTTGAGCAGAACAACAGGTGCAAAAATCTTAGGGCAAGTTGTTTTTAAAATAAAAACACCCAATCCAAAATATTTTATGGGGTTGGGAAAAATAGAGCAAATAAAACAAAGCATAATAGATTTAAAAGTAGATTTAATTATTATTGACGAATTAATCTCGGCATCTCAACAAAAAAATATTGAAGAGAAATTAGAGTGCAGAGTGTTGGATAGAACAGGCTTAATCTTGGATATTTTTGCAACATCTGCTAATACTTATGAGGGAAAATTGCAGGTAGAATTAGCCCAGTTGCAATATATATCAACCAGACTTATCCGTGGTTGGACTCATTTGGAGCGACAAAAAGGTGGCATAGGTTTGCGAGGTCCAGGCGAGACACAATTAGAGTCTGATCGCAGAATAATCAGCCTGCGAATAAAATCAATCAAAAGCAGATTAGAAAAAGTAAAAAAACAACGGATGCAAGGGCGATCTTTGAGAGAGAAAAATAATATTGACAGCTTAGCATTGGTAGGTTATACGAACTCTGGCAAATCATCTCTTTTTAATTTATTGACAAAGTCAAATGTTTTAGTGCAAGACAAACTTTTTGCTACCTTAGACCCTTCGATAGCAAAGTTATATTTGAGCAAAACTCACCGGATAACCTGTGCCGATACCGTAGGTTTTATCAATAAATTGCCCCATACCTTGATAGAGGCATTTAAAACAACCTTGCAAGAAACAACAGATGCAAATTTGTTGTTGATAGTTGTTGATTCAAGTGATGAGGAATGCAACCAACACATTATGCAGGTAAAAAACATCTTAAAAGAAATAAAAGCTGACAATATTCCTTTTATAATGGTGTATAATAAAATTGACTTAACAAATAAAAAGCCCAAAATAATTGACAATCAAGATCAGCCGATTAGGGTTTATATATCCGTTAAAGAAAAATTAGGTATTGATGTTTTGATAGGGGTTATAGCCGATCATTTTGCCGCTAAAATGCACGATGAGACGATAATTTTATCAGCAGACGAACAAAAGCAAAAATCTTGGTTATATAAACACAATTATATCGAGCAAGAGTTATACCAAAAAGATGGTAGCAGCAAAGTAAATATAAAAATGCCAAAACATCAATGGCAAAACTTTAACACTAAATTTATCAACCAGACATGAACAAAAGTATCTTAGAAAAACTTGAATATTTACAAAATAGAATGATCGAGATAGAATCTCTTTTGTCTGATGTAGGCACAATATCCGACCAAAAAGAATTTGTCAAACTCTCACAAGAATATGCCAAAAACGAACCAATCATAAGTTGCTTTAAAAAATATCAAAAAGCAATACAGGCCATAAATGACAACGAACAAGAGTTGGAAGATGAGACAGGGCAGATGGCACAACTAATCATGGATGATATAGATTTAAACAAACAACAAGCAGAAAAATTATCCCAACAATTAGAGGTTTTATTGTTGCCTCGTGATGACAGAGATGACAGTAATATATTTTTAGAGATAAGGGCAGGCACAGGTGGAGATGAGGCGGCTATTTTTGCAGGAGATTTATTTAAAATGTATAATAAATTTGCCGAATACAAAAAATGGTCGGTGCAAATTATGAATACAAACGAGGCAGACCAAGGAGGCTTTAAAGAAATTGTTGCCAAAATAAGTGGCACATCTGTATTTGCTAATTTAAAATTTGAATCAGGAACTCATAGGGTGCAAAGAGTGCCAGATACTGAATCCCAAGGACGAGTGCATACCTCTGCTGCCACAGTCGCTATTTTGCCAGAGGCTGATAATATTGAAGAAATAGATATAAAATCCGCTGACTTAAAAGTTGATACCTTCCGAGCATCAGGGGCAGGCGGACAACACGTTAACAAAACAGATTCCGCTATTCGGTTGACTCATATTCCCACAGGAGTTGTGGTAGAGTGCCAAGACCAAAGATCGCAACATAAAAACAAAGCTCGTGCTATGGGTTTGTTGCAGGCCAAATTATTAGAGCAAGAGCAGACAGCAGCAGATAAAATTCGTGATGATAATCGTAAATCACAGGTAGGAACAGGAGACAGATCAGAGCGGATACGAACCTATAATTATCCCCAAGGTCGCATAACAGACCATCGCATAAATATGACTCTATACAAATTAGATGAGATAATAAAAGGAGATTTATCCCAACTTATAATTCCTTTACAACAAGAGCATCAGGCTCAATTGTTGTTAGACGGATAAAGTTTATACGAAAGATTGAATGTAGCTTAGTTCTCTTTGTTGGTAAAACTCTTTTAAAAAATCTATTATGTTTCTATTTTCTTTGATTTCATTTTCTTTCATTAGTTTTTGATATATTAAATATTGAGATGTTATCTCGCCTGAGGTGTGATATATGGGATAGGATGTATTATCTGTTGGTTGGATTTCATCATTTAGGTTTGTTTTAAATAGAGTTATTGCATCTTTGATTTGTAACAAATCTGATAGATACCAGGCAATAGAGGTTACAGGTAGTAGGTTTTGATGATATTCTTCGGATTTTATCTGATCTTTTAATAGGATTGATATGATAAAAATAGCAACAGATTCGTTTGTTAATAAATCATCCATGTTACAAAATACTGCGATATTTTTATTGTTTAATTGAATTATATTATTGTATGTAGGTTGCATAAGAGCACTAATTTCATGTTGATATATTGTAACTACAAGGTTCAGATAGATGTTTTTATCAAGCTTTAATTGTTGGCAAAATAACTGTATATTAGCGATGATTGTCTTGGTTGATAGCGCCTTATTTTTTATTTTTTCTAA
This sequence comes from Gammaproteobacteria bacterium, assembly GCA_003645455.1. Taxonomy (GTDB): domain Bacteria; phylum Pseudomonadota; class Gammaproteobacteria; order QNFE01; family QNFE01; genus QNFE01. The sequence goes on from QNFE01000024.1 coordinate 5,190, forward strand.
ACTGCTAACTTTTTGTTTGATTATGTCATTATTGTAAGATAAAAAACAATCAGCTTTAATTGTTTTATTTTTATGAATTAAAAATAGGTCCTCGTGAGTGGTTGTTTTTGCGTGCACTTTATTTTGCAACAAATCTCGATAAGATACGATATTTGTGTGAAATTTACTACTAAGAGATGTTTGATTTATTTGTCGTGCCATGTTTTCTATGCAGAATTCTGATTTTAAATATTTATTTAAAATATTAAAGCTATGATTGCAAGATTTTGTATCTACTTTGTCAGCATGAGTTAAAATTTGATTGTTTATCTTGGGGAATAATCTTATGTATTCTTTGGCAAGATTTTGGGCTTGTTGTTCTCTGCTACCATCTGAATATATTTTTGTATGAGATAAAGCGATAAATGGTAGGTATAATCCAGGGTTTAAAAAACGCATTTCAAAACTTAAATTTAGTTGCAAGTTATATTGAGAATTTTGCTCTAATTTTAGGTATAAAATTTTATGTTGTAGGTTTAAATCTTGGATGTTAATCTCATCCAATGACGAGAGTAATTTTTCTAATAATGTTATGTATAATTTTTTATTTTCAGATGACGGATTGGCGAGAATATAATTAAATTTTTGGGGCACAATAATATTTAAAGAGCGATTAAATTGGGATAATAAATTGATAAATTGTTGTTGCATTTTTATGTCTCTTCAATTATCTTTAAAGAATAATCAATATCTACTGTTTGCTCCAACATCTTAATTACCGAACAGTATTTTTTAACCGATAGATTGACCGCTTTTTCTACTCGTAGGCGGCTCAAATCTATTCCTGAAATATAAAAATCTAATTGAATTTTTTCAAATACTGCTGGCACCTTATCGGACCTTGTAGCTGATATATCCACTTTGCAAGATGTTATTTTTTGTTTTGATTTCTTGAGTATTAGGATTACATCAAAACTACTGCATCCACCGATTGCAGACAAAACAAGCTCCATAGGACGGACTCCTTTATTTTGCCCACCATGCTCTGGCGAGCCATCCATAATTATTTTATGTCCGCTTTGGGTGGTAGCCTCAAAGCACATACCTTTGTTATGCTCAACTGTTTGTTTCATATATATTTTTAAAAAGTTTTAGTTGGTTCTTGCTGTCATTTAAGGCTGCAATATAATCACATTTTATACCGCCATTTTTTAAAAACTCCCGTTTAGCTTGAATTTTTATCTCCTCTAATGTCTCCAAGCAATCTGTGGCAAAACCAGGGGTTATAATAGCAATTTTTTTAATCCCTTGTTCTGATAGTTTTATGATATATTCATTTATTTGTGGTCCTATCCATTGTGATCTTCCAAAACGAGATTGAAAAACACAAGTATATGGAATTTTTAAATCTTGGCAAATTAATTTAGTTGAAGTTTTTATCTGTGATAGGTAAATTTTTTCGTTATAGGATACTGGCACGGAATGATAAGATAACAATAGATGTTGGCAGTTTTTATTTTTCTTTAAATACTCGTTTATATCTTCTCTTATGGCAGCAATGTATAAAGGGTGATCGTGATAATCTTTAATCTTTTTAATTGTTGGTGGTTGGTCTATTTTTGTCATAGCTTTTTGAATTTTATCAAAAACAGCTTCGTTTGTTGTTGTGCTATATTGAGGAAACATAGGCAAGGTTATAATTTTTTTTATATTTTTATTTTTTATGATGTCTTGGATGGAATGCAAAATTGATGGTTTGCCATAGGTTGCACTATAAAATGAGGGGATGTTATAGTCTTGGTTTAAAATTTTGGCACAAGATTTTCCAAAAAATGTCAATACTGATGATTTTTTGCCCCAAATTTGACGGTATTTTTTGGCGACACTAAAAGATCTAAAAGGGATTATAATAAACAACAAAATAATACGCCACAGTATTTTATTGTTGTGAATTACTTTTTTATCTGATAAAAATTGATGTAAGAATTTTGCCACAGATAGGGCAGATGGTTTTTCAGGTGAGCCTAAATTAACCAACAAAAGAGCAGTTTTATTTTTTTCAATAACCATCTTAAAAGTATGCCACCGCATCCATTTCAACTGCAACATTTTTTGGTAATTGACAAACTCCTACGGCTGCACGAGCAGGGTAGGGTTCTACAAAATATTGAGCCATAATTTCGTTAATAAGAGCAAAATTTTTTAAATCTGTTAAAAAAATATTTAATTTAATAATGTTTTGCAAATTGCCCCCTGCCTCATTACAGATGGCATTGAGATTTTTAAAAACTTGATTTATTTGCTGTGTTATGTCACCTGACACTACATCAGATGTTATGGGGTCAAGCGGAATTTGACCCGATAGATATAAAAATTTATCAATCATGATAGCTTGGCTATATGTGCCGATAGCTGCGGGGGCTTTTTTAGTGTTAATTATTTTTTTTACCATTATTTTTATTCTCCTAATTTTCGTGATACATTGATAACATCTTTGATGTTAGTAACCTGCTCTATAACATTTTTTAAAAATTTTACATCAGTTGTTGTGATTGAAAATACCATAATTCTCATTAAATCGTCTCCTGCGGGAAATTTTATATTCTCAATATTAACATTATTTTTATGTAAAATGTTTGTTATTCCAGCGAGAACTCCCCTTTTTTCTTTTGCATGGACACAGATTTCTGTGGGAAAATATATATCAGAGGTTTTATCCCATTGCACATCTACCCAGCTATCAGGTTGATTTTGATAATTTTTTATTTGTTTGCAATCTGTTCTGTGAATTATGAGACCTTGCCTAAAACCAATAAAACCTTGCACCTTGTCTCCTGGAATGGGCTTGCAACATTTAGAGTAATGCAAAAATTGTGATTTATCTTTATCTAATATAACAGGAGTATTTTTGTTTTTTATCGTGGCAGATAAATTTTTAGCAATTTGTTCTGCAACCTGTTGAGGGTCTTTATCTCCTGTGGCGCTACCTAAGTAAAAATCTTTACGGTTTTTAAAGCCGAACTTATTCAGTATTTTCATTAATTTATTTTTAGGAACATTCTTGACTCCTATATTATCCAAGGCTCTTTTAAAGAGAAATTTACCAAATAAAAGGGATATTTTTTTATGTTGTTTTTTTAAACGATAAGTTATAGCAGATCTTGCTCTGCCTGTTATGACAAAATCTAACCAGCCTTGTTGTGGATGGCTATTTTTGTTGCAAATTATTTTAACATTTTGTCCGTTTGACAACATATAACTTAAAGGTTTTCTTTTGTTGTCAACGAACGATCCTACGCTCGTGTTGCCAATATCAGAGTGGATTGCATAGGCAAAATCTAAAACACAAGAGCCATATTGCAAAGTATATAACTCTCCTTTGGGAGAGAAAACAAAAACTTCATCACCTATTATTTCTGATTTCATATTTTCTAAAAAATCAATTGAATTTTTGTCTTGGTTTTGGATTTGTTTTAAGTTGCTAAGCCATACTCCGGTTTCCTTGTCATTGGGTTTTTGTTTGTATTGCCAGTGAGCGGCAATTCCTTGATCTGCTATTTCGTGCATTTTATTGGTTCTAATTTGGATCTCGATTGCAACTCCACGTGGGATATAAACTGTCGTATGTAGGCTTTGATAGCTATTTGTTTTTGAGCAGGATATATAGTCTTTAAATCTGCCAGGAATAGGAGTAAAAGTTTGGTGCACTATTCCCAATGCAAGATAACAATCGTCAATACTTTTAGTAATGATGCGAATTCCCAATATATCAGATATATCTTTAAATGATATTTTTTGTTGACGCATTTTTTTATAAATACTATATAGTTCTTTTTGGCGACCAATTATAGTAGCATCAATATTTTTTTTTTGTAATTTATCGTTGATTAAAATTTCAGCTTGGCGAATAATATTTTTGTTTTTACCTAAAATTTTCTGCACTGATTTTTTTAATATTCTGTATCTGTCTGGATAAAGAGCCTGAAAACAAAGAGATTCTAATTCATTTTTTATGGAGTGCATGCCAAGCCTATTTGCTAAGGGAGCATAAATCTCCAAAGTTTCTGTTATTTTTTGTTTTCTTTTTTGAGAGTTTTGGACGGCATAAATAGTTCGTATATTATGCAATCTATCGGCAAGTTTAATGATTATAACTCTAATATCCTTTGCCATAGCCAAGATCATTTTACGAAAATTAGCCGCCTGTTTTTCTTTATCTGTTTTGAGTTGTATGTTGGTAAGTTTGGTCACACCATCGACAAGATTTGCCACAGATTTACCAAATTCTTTTTTGATTTGTTCTTTTGAAGTAAGGGTATCTTCGACAACATCGTGTAACATCGCAGCTATAATGCAATATGAGTCCATTTTAAGATCTGTTAAAATAGAAGCAACTGTTATGGGGTGATAAATAAAAGGCTCGCCTGAGTGACGAGTTTGTTGTTTGTGGGCTTCCGCTGCAAATAGGTAAGCTTTATATATGTTGCCAATTTCTTTTTTGGTAAGATAATTAGTGTTTTCTAATTTTGCACATAAATCTGATATCAAAAAACGATTATTTTTTGTGTTTTCTGTTTTATGCAAAGGTCTCATAATAACCTACAATAAATAAACTATTTTCCTATCTGGCTGCCTAATGAGGGTGTATTTTTTTCACTAATAGCAGTTTTTGCTAGTTGCTCACTTATGGCTATCTCATCAATTTTATAACTATCAATCAGTCCTTCGGCAATTTCTCGCAAGGCTATTACTGTTGGTTTGTCTTTATTTTCATCAACCAAAGGTGCGAAGCCGTTTGCTAATTGCCTTGCTCTTCTTGATGCTACTTTTGTCATCTCAAAACGATTGGGGATTTTATCCAAACAATCCTGAACTGTAACTCTTGCCATATCTGCCCTCTATATAAAAAATCTTCATATTATACAACAGATATATTTTAAGAATACTTTTTTTTCAAAAAAATAGCCATGGTATTTTTTTATCACCACCTGTGAGCCAAAAAACTGGTCATACTGAACTTGATTCAGTATCCATTTATGCAATAGGGCAGTCTCTATGTTATGAATGGATTACATAACAAGCACAACAATGACAAATCTGAGAGGACAAAAGAAAAGAATTCAAACGTCATACTGAACCCCAGATCCGCCATACTGAACAAACTCTCGTCATACTGAACAAACTCTCGTCATACTGAACTTGATTCAGTATCCATTTATGCAACAGGGCAGTCTCTATGTTATGAATGGATTACATAACAAGCACGACAATGACAAATCTGAGAGGACAAAAGAGTTAAAAATTATAGTGTTTTGACTCCATCGGAAGTTATAAAAATTTTTTTATTCAATGGGATTAAATTCGCGTCTTATAGGATAGTTTTTGCGAAGATTATCAAAATATTTTGGATTATTTTTTTCTGTTGTAAGGATTTTTTTTAAATTATCATTATCTTTTTTAATGTCATAGGCAGATAGAATCTTGAATCTTATATCTTTGGTGCTTTCAAAATCAATAGTTTTTAGCTCTTGCTGAATATCTATTTTAGTGTTGTTTTTTGGCAGATTAAAAAAATCACAACAAGACTCATATATCATCTTACTACCGCGAATTTTGCCATCAATGCTATATCCTGCAATATGGGCGGTGCCGAGCATTGAGTTTTTTAAAACTTCGTGATTTATAATAGGTTCGCCCTCCCATACATCAAAAATATATGAAAAATTTATATCTTTACGGTATTTTAATAAATCTTGTTCACATACAACACCACCACGAGCAGCATTGATTAAAAGTTGATTTTTTTTGAAGTTTTTTAAATTATTTTTATTGATGAGTTTATAAGTAGGGTGTTTGCCGTCATAAGTGAGCGGAGTGTGCAAAGTTATAATATCAGATTTTAAAACCTCATCCAAGGACTTTAAGTTTTTAACTCCCGTATCCTTTAATGGCGGATCGTTTTTAATGGTTTCTATCTGTAATTTTTTGGCATATTTTTCAACCTGCGAGCCGACATTGCCTGCCCCTATGATGCCAAGTGTTAAGTCTGTTAGTTTTTTATTTTTTTGCAAACTCCAATAACAGATGGCGGATATAACATATTCAGAGGCAGAGATGGCATTGCTACCTGGGGCTGATGAAAAGCCGATATTTTGTTGTTTTAAATATTCAAGATCAACATGATCAATCCCTGCGGTGGCAGAGGAGACGAATTTTATCGGAGTATTTTTGATTAAGTTTTTATTGACCTGTGTCACGGAGCGAACTAATAAAATATCAGTTTTAATTAAATCTTTTTGGCAAATTTCTCGTCCATCTAATAATTTCACCTCGCCTATATCTTTGAAAATATCACAAACATATGGAATATTTTTATCCGCTGTTATGTTCATCTGGGTTATATTTTAAATGAATCTGTTCGATTTTATTGCCGACAAAAGAGACAAAACCATTTTTACGAAGATTGCCATCAACGGCAAAATCAAATTTATAGATACGAGCAAGATGGATTTTATTGTTATGTTTGGTGAGATATATTTTTTTTAAAACTACTGTGCCATCGAGAAACTGCACTTGTGATTCTGCACAGGCTTTTTTAGCCAAATCATTTGCCAAGATTTTTAATTGGGAGCCTCTTAACCATAACCAGATTAAAAAACTTACGATGAGTAAAACTAATAATTGTGACATTTTTTATTTTATTTTATTTTGTGGGTTTTGTTCGTCAAAACGAGCGATTGATTGTATAATATCATCCTTAGCAGCTTTTGAATCTTGCCACCCCTCAACCTCGACCCATTTGCCAGGTTCCAAAGCTTTATATTGTTCAAAAAAGTGCATAATTTCATTCAACATACTGTTTGGCAAGTCTTTGGGTTCAAAAACATTGGCATACATACTTGTAAGTTTTGTGATAGGCACAGCGATAATTTTTGTATCCTGTCCTGCCTCATCCGCCATAGCGAGCATTCCCACCGGACGCACCGCAATTATGGAACCTGGCAACAACGGTACACGGGTTACAACCAAAATATCAACAGGATCACCATCATCTGATAGAGTGTGTGGCACAAAACCATAATTACAAGGATAATACATAGCTGTGCCAAAAAATCTATCAACAATTAAAGCTCCACTATCTTTGTCAAGCTCATATTTCACAGGCGCTCCCATTGAAGGGATTTCAATGACTGCATTTACAATATCTGGCACATTATCACCGATATCAATTTCATTTATATTCATAATTTTTTACTCCTTTTTTCCCGATAAAAGATACATTCCACCTGGGTGTTTTGTAACTACCTGTTGCAATTCCAACATCAACATCATTGAAGATATTTTGTCAATCGGCAAACCACATCTTTGGTGCAAAATATCCAAGGGTTGTGGCTCATATTCCATACAGTCTAATAATTTTTGATATTCTACATCAAATTTTTTTGTATTTTTTGTATTTTTATCTCCTGCGTTGTTTGTTTTCTCTTTTATTTCTTTTTCGTTTAATGTATTTTTTGTCTCACGGTTTACAAGATCTGCAATTTCATTAAAAATATCAAGTCCAGATTCTACCAAGATTGCCCCGGTTTTAATAAGTTTATGGCAACCACGAGATTGTGGGTTATGAATTGAGCCTGGGATAGCAAAAACTTCATGCCCTTGTTCTGAGGCAAGTCTGGCGGTAATTAAAGATCCTGATTTATCGGCAGCCTCTACCACCAAAACCCCCAGCGATAAAGCACTTATTATTCTATTTCTTTGGGGAAAGTGTTGGGGTCTGGGGGCTACTCCCAGTTGATATTCGCTGATAATACAACCACCTGATTTGATAATTTTGTGAGCAAGTTCGGTATTTTGGGGCGGATAAATAATATCCATTCCAGTGGCGACCACGGCGACAGTTAAGCCTTTTTTTGCCAAAGCACCCACATGAGAGGCAGCATCAATCCCCAAAGCTAATCCAGAGGTGACAGTAAGTCCGTATTGCACCAAATATGAGCTAAAAGCGTGAGCATTTTCAATCCCCGTTGGGGTGGCATTGCGCGAGCCGACGACTGATATTTGACAAGTATTTAAAACATCTACATCGCCTTTACCAAATAAAATAATAGGCGGACTATCAATTTGTTTTAATTTTTCAGGATAAGCCTTATCATCAATGCAGAGAGCAAAATTTATCTTATCCTCACCCAACCATTGATGAGTTTTGTTGATTTGTATAGTGTTGTCGTTATTTTTAAGTTGCTTGATTATATCCTGTTTCAAACCTAATTTTTTCAATTGTAAAACATCAGCTTCAATTATATCACGAGCACTATCAAAATGCTCCAATAAACCTTTGATGGTTACAGATCCCAAACCTTTGATGAGGCTTAATCTTAACCAGTTATCTAAGTTATTTTTTTGCATATAATGAAAAATAATAATAAACCCCAATATCTACATAGAGATAAGAAGCAAAAAAAGCCCGTCATTGCGAGGAATTCGCCGTAAGGCGAAGACAGAAGCAATCCCATAATGTGTTGCATGAAACCTGTAAACAAGAGAAAGACAAGCCCCAAGGGATTGCCACGCTCGCAAGCTCGCTCGCAATGACGATTGTTTATTTTTTTGCATGTTTGTGCATATAATGAAAAATAATAATAAAAATCATATATAATAGCAAATTTTTATTTTAATATAATGCAAGTTTTAACATTTCCAAATCCAAAATTACGCACCAAAGCTCAAAAAATCTTAAAAATAACTCCAGAAATTAAAAAAACTCTCGATGATATGTTAAAAATAATGTATCAAAAAAAAGGAGTAGGACTCGCTGCCACCCAGGTGGACGTGCATCTTGCTATGATAGTTATTGACATAAGTGAAAAACAAAATCAGCCATTAAAACTTATCAACCCTGTGATAATAAACAAGAGTGATACCCAAGATGAAGAGGAGGGTTGTCTGTCGGTGCCGGGGTTTCGTGCTGATATAAAACGGGCCCAAAATATAACCTATACTGCTACAGATGAGAATAATAAAGAAACCACAAAAGATGTAACAGGGCTTATGGCGGTGTGCATTCAACACGAAATAGACCATCTAAAGGGTAAATTATTTATTGATTATCTCTCAAACGCCAAAAGACAAAAAGTGCGGACTTTGATAAAAAAAAATCAAAATAACAAAAATAACAAAAATAACAAAAATAATAAACAATAAAACTATGAAAATTATTTTCGCAGGCACGCCAGATTTTGCCGTCCATATTTTAACAAAACTTATTCAAAGTAACCACGAGATTCAGGTTGTTTATACCACACCTGATGCCAGAGCAGGCAGAGGTAAAAAAGTCCAAATAAGTCCGGTTAAAAAAATGGCATTAAATTACAACATACCAGTTTTGCAACCAATAAACTTCAAAGAACAGCAGGCAGTTAATGATTTTATGAACTTTAAAACAGATGTAATGATAGTGGTAGCCTATGGGTTGTTGTTACCTGCGATAATTTTGCAAACCCCAAAATTAGGCTGTATAAATGTGCATGCCTCACTTTTGCCAAAATATCGCGGAGCCGCCCCTATCACTTATGCAATTTTAAATGGTGAGAAAAAAACCGGCACAACTATCATGCAGATGGCAGAGGGACTTGACACAGGTGACATTTTAAGCCAAGAGTCTTTGTTAGTTGATGATAATGAAACTGGCAAAAGTCTGCACGATAAACTTGCCAAACAAGGGACAGATTTATTATTAACAACTTTGAAAAAAATAGAGAACAATGAAATAAAACCCATAAAACAAAATGATAAATTGCATTCATATGCTTACAAATTAACCAAATCCCAAGGGCAGATAAACTGGGGTGATGATGTCATAAAGATTGAGAGACAAATCCGCGGCCTTAATCCTTATCCAATAAGTTGGTGTTATTTTAATGGCAACCCTATGAGAATCCATAAGGCGACTATTTATGACAACACAAGCACGGACGATAAAAATATCGGCAAAATAATCAAGAATAAAAAAAATAATCTTTTGGTGCAAACAGGGTGTGGTATCCTAAATTTAAAAACCCTGCAAATGCCTTCCAAAAAACCAGCCCCTGCCAATGCACTCATAAATTCATATGATTTTTATAACAAAGATTTGAATAAATTATCATAAAACAAAAAAATCCACTAAAAAATAATTCGTCATAACGAGGTGGACGAGAATAATTGATAATTAATAGTTAACAGTTGTTAGTTTAAACAACGCTATTAATTTTTAACTATTAACTAATAACTATATAGACTGCCGTGGTTATCTCTTGGAAGCTATATACACCCAAAGAGACTGCCACACTTCGCCACGCTCGTTCGCAGTGACGGACTTTTGTTATTGTAAGTTTTTATGCAAAGGTCTCATGTAGATGTTATGGTCTATAAATTAACCAAAACTCTCTTCAAAAAAATGTTATAATTCCACTTTTTTTATTAAGTTATACAACATGAAACAAAACCAACCAACAACCTCTAACAATAATTATAATGATGATGAAATTGATTTGCGAGAGCTTTTTTTAACAATCTGGCAAAAAAGATTTTTTATCCTAATTATTACAACTCTTATAACTTCCTCATCAATTGCTTATGTATTTCTTAAAACACCCATATACGAAGCCAAAGCCTTGATAGAAATTGGTAATTATCAAAATTTTAACAACAACAACAACAACAACAACAACAACAACAACAACAACAACAACACTAAGTTACTTGATGATGCGGTCTCTTTGGTAACTCGCCTGAATGTATTGTATATTGAGTTATTAGGAAATCAAAAAGATCGTCTTTTTTGGATTGAAAGAATTCAGGCTATAAAAAAAACCAACAATTTTATTGAGATTGTAGCTCATGGCACGACCAATAAAAATGCCAGTGCAGAAATTAACAAAATAGTAAATTTTATTCAAACCAAACACCTGCAAACTTTAAATGATATTAAAAACCAAAGAGCAAAACAAATTAAAGCTACTAATTTTAAAATTAACAGCATCAGCGAGCAGGAAACTAAAACTATAAATGAGACAATATCTTTACAAAATAAAACTTTAAAAATCTATCAAACTCAACTTGATGAAATTGAACAAAATTTAACTAAAATTGATGATAAAAATCCAGCTCTTGCCGCTTTGAAACTGATGGAAAAAAGAGATATACATAACATGATAATTGGATTAAATAATCAGATATTAGATCTTAAAGAAAAAAAAAATGAATTATTGACGACCAAATTAAATAAATATAAAAAACAAGCAGAGCAATTAAAATCATCACTTTTGCCCCATAACTACAAAAATACATCAGTCGTTGGTAAAATCTTAATTAATGACTTCCCCATAAAACCCAAGAAAAAACTAATAGTCACAGTAGTTTTTATAACCTCTTTAATAATGGCTATATTTTTAGTCTTTTTTATCAATTTTATTAAAGATTTAAAAAAAAACAATAATGATAAAGACAAAAAAACAACATAAAGAAAATTACAGAGCAACGATAATAATAACGATAATATAAACCAAGATTATGATTAACAAAAAAATTATACCAAAAGATTCTCTGTAAAATCAAAAATTTTATGAGTATTATAAAGAAAATATCACAAGGAGAGAGTAAAGTATTAGAGTTTAAAGAATCTCTGCCTTCAAACGAATCTATTGCTAAAACTGTTGTATCTTTTTCTAACACAGCGGGCGGAAAATTAATTATCGGCGTTGCAAATAATAATAAAATTGTAGGAATAGATGATACAAATATTTTTACCATCAAAGACAAAATTGCCTCAATTGTATACGATAGTTGCTATCCCAACATTTTACCAGAAATTTACACCATAACAATAAAAGATAAGTTACTCTTAGTAGTAGAGATATTCAGAGGCAACCTTGTGCCGTATTATTTGAAAAAAAAGACCAAGAACGATGGCACATATATCAGAATAGGTTCAACCAACAGAAAAGCCAGTGTAGAAAATATTTTAGAATTAGAGAGGCAAAGAAATCATATAAGTTATGATGAAGAAATAAATTATGATATTGACTTTGCATCATTAGATTTGTCGCCGATTTATCAGCAATTTGAAAAACAAAATAAAACCATAAACCTAGATAAGTTAAAAAACTTAAAACTCATAAAAGAAGAAAATTCAAAAATATATGTTACCAATGCTCTGCTTATAATCTTAGGTATATACGAACATTGTGTAGTCAAATGTGCCAGATTCAAAGGAACAACAATGGAGGTATTTATAGATAAAAAAGAGTATGACGGTGATATATTTTCAACTCTAAATAGTGCTATTTCTTTTATTCAAAACCACATAAACTTAACAGCTAAAATAAAAGGTCTTTATCGGGTAGAGTCCTATGAAATTCCAACCGAAGCACTAAGAGAGGCTATTATAAATGCACTAATTCATCGAGATTATACCAATCAAGGACGCGATATAAAAATAGGTATTTATGACGATATAGTAAACATAGTGTCTCCTGGATCTTTGCCATACGGTATAACTATAACAGACATCAATAATGGTCGATCAGAGATCAGAAACAAGACATTAGCCAACCTATTTAAGGAATTAAAGTTGATAGAAAAATGGGGTACAGGCATAAACAGAATAAAAAAATTATGCCGAAATCAAATTTCAAAAGAGCCGATTTTTACAGAAAAAAATGACTTTTTTGATATAGAGTTTATAAGGGATGTAGATTTTTTTAAACATAAGAAAAATGAGGGAGTAAATGAGGGAGCAAATGAGGGAGTAAATGAGGGAGTAAATGAGGGAGTAAATGAGGGAGTAAATACCCTATATAATTTGATAAAAAAATACCCTAATAATAACTCTTTATATTTCTCACAAAAGCTTACAACATCAACAAAAAACATAGAAAGATGGCTAAAACAATTAAAAAATGAAAATAAAATAAAATTTATAGGAATTCCCAAAAAAGGAGGTTATTTTATCACCAAAAATGGCGGAGTAAATGGCGGAGTAAATGGCGGAGTAAATGGCGGAGTAAATGGCGGAGTAAATGAGGGAGTAAATATATTGAATTATATACAATCAAATCAGCCAGTTAAATCAAACCAAATATCAACAGTTTTAGACATCTCTCAACGAACAGTTGAAAGAGAGTTGCAAGCATTAAAAGAACAAAATAAAATAAAATTTACAGGATCATCAAAAACAGGAGGTTATACAATAACAAAATGAAAATTTTAATCACAGGATCAGCGGGTTTTATCGGTTTTCATCTATCAAAAGCTTTGCTTGATAAAGGTTGCGAGGTAGTAGGAGTGGATAATATCAACGATTATTATGATGTAAATTTAAAATACTCTCGCCTCAATCAACTTGGCATAAACAAAAAAGATATAACCAACAACAAAATAATTCAAAGCGAACAACACAAAAATTATCAATTTATCAAAGCGGACATAACAGATAGAAAAACTATAACAGAGTTATTTCAAAAACATAAATTTGATAAAGTGATGAATTTGGCCGCCCAAGCTGGCGTGCGATATTCAATTGAAAATCCATTAGATTATGTAGATTCAAATCTATTAGGATTTGCCAATATTTTGGAGGGTTGTCGCCACAACAACATCAAACATTTGGTGTATGCCAGTTCATCGAGTGTCTATGGTGGCAATACAAAAATGCCGTTTTCCACCAAAGATGCCGTCAATCACCCTGTAAGCCTGTATGCTGCATCTAAAAAAGCTAATGAGTTAATGGCACATACTTATAGCCATCTGTATAAAATCCCCACCACTGGTTTGCGATTTTTCACAGTCTATGGTCCGTGGGATCGCCCAGATATGGCACTGCAAAAATTTACTCGTGCCATTTTAAACAATGAGCCAATAAAAATTTTCAACCACGGCAAACACCAGCGAGATTTTACCTATATTGATGACATAATAAGTGGTGTAATAAAAGTTATTGATAAACCCGCCCAACCAAATCCAAATTTCAATAGCAACCAGCCAGACCCATCATCAGGCAATGTTCCATATAAAATTTATAACATTGGCAATAATAACCCGGTCGAGCTTATGACATATATCAAAGAGATAGAAAAAAATCTAAAAAAAGAGGCAATAAAAGAATATCTACCGCTACAAGATGGCGATGTCAAAGCCACCTATGCCAACATAACACCCATGCAAAGAGACTTTAACTATCAACCCAAAACCAACATAAAAGAGGGCATAAAAAACTTTGTCAAGTGGTATGTAAAATACACCCAACAAAAAACTTAACAATAGATTATAATAGCAGTTTTTTAAATATAACTTTATGAATATTATAAAAATCATTGAAAAAGATAAGAGTTTGCTTGGCAAGGTTTTGATTTTTAATAAAGATAAATTAATCAAGGTTGTAGATAGTTATAACGAAGCATTTGCTATTGCCAACAATAAAAAGAATTTACATATTTTCAAAGCACCTAAAAATATTCTTGCTACGAGAATATTGCCATTGCGAGTTAAAAGTTTTAAAAAACATCCATGGACTCCTCTTTATCCAATTGCATTTTTTAATAGCGATAACATCATAACTGAAAATTGCCTTGTTGACAGTGGTGCAGATATATCCGCTATAAACTATCAATTTGGCTTAGGTATTGGGCTGACTTGTGAGCCACATGATTATATTTTTCAAATTGAAGGGATGGGAGGCTTGTGTGATTATATTTTGAAAAATATTAAAATAAAAATTGATGATACTGCCCTACAAATCCCCGTAGCATGGCTTCAAGATAAGAGCAGTAGCGATATGATTATCGGTAGAGAGGTAGTTTTTGATGAATTCAATATTGAATTTAAGCAAAAAAGTGAAACAATTATTTTTAACAAGGTGTAAGCAACACAACATGACAAAATATCAAAAAACATTACAACATTTACAAAACCATCAATATACTTGGCTGATTACCGGAGTGGCAGGTTTTATCGGCTCTAACTTATTGGAGGCATTATTAAAGCTCAATCAAAAAATTATAGGCTTGGATAATCTATCCACAGGTTTTGAAAAAAATATAACTGCGGCGATAAAGGATGCCAATAACCACAACTCAGATAAACTTTTCAAATTCATCAATGGTGATATTTGTGACTATCCGATTGCCAAAAACTCCTGCAAAAATGTCGATTTTGTTTTACATCAAGCGGCTTTGGGTTCGGTGCCACGTTCCATAGAAGACCCAATTTTAACTAACAAAAATAACATTGATGGTTTTTTAAATATGTTAGTAGCCGCCAAAGAAAACAAAATTAAAAAATTCGTTTATGCTGCCAGTTCCTCCACATATGGCGACCATCCTGATTTACCCAAACAAGAGCATAAAATCGGCAAACCTTTGTCCCCATATGCCGTCACCAAATATGTTAACGAGTTATACGCCGATGTATTCGCCAAAACTTACAACACCCAATCAATAGGTTTGCGATATTTTAATATTTTTGGCAAACGCCAAGACCCAAACGGTGCTTATGCCGCTGTTATCCCTAAATGGGTTAATGCCATACTCAGCCAAAAAAATGTTTATATCAACGGCGATGGCAAGACCAGCCGTGATTTTTGCTACATAAATAATGTCGTGCAAATGAATATCCTATCAGCTCTCACAGATAACCCAGAGGCAAATAATCAAGTATATAATGTCGCCGTTAATGCCAGAACCGATCTAAACCAACTCTTTGAGATGATTCAGGACGAGTTAATAAAATTAGATAACAACATAAAACCCATTAAACCAATCCACCAAGATTTCAGAGCAGGTGATGTCCGCCACAGCCTGGCGGATATTAGCAAAGCCACAGAATTATTAGGTTATGCACCATCTCATACAATAAAGCAGGGTATGGGTGAGGCAATGCGCTGGTATTATGATAATTTAAAATAAACAATGAAAACAATAAAACCATGAAAAACAAAAACTCAAAAAATCATAAAATAGCCATCATAGGTTTAGGTTATGTTGGTTTACCATTAGCCCATGCTTTTAGTGCCAAGTATGAGGTGGTAGGCTTTGATATATCACAAGCACGCATTGATGAGTTAAAAAATGGAGTAGACAGAACATTGGAATTAAATAAAAAACAAGTCCAAGAATCCATAAACAACGGTATGTTATTTACCAACAAAATAGAAGATATAAAAACAAGTAATATCTATATTATAACTGTGCCAACCCCCATTGATAAATATAAACGACCAGATTTATTCCCATTATTAAAAGCCAGCGAGATGATAGGCAAGGTATTAAAAAAAGATGATATAGTTATTTATGAGTCCACAGTATATCCAGGTGCCACCGAAGAAGAATGCGTGCCAATATTAGAAAAATTTAGTGGACTAAAATACATATCCAGTCATTGCGAGGAGCGAAGCGACACGGCAATCTCAAATGGTTTTTATTGTGGTTATAGCCCCGAGAGAATAAATCCAGGCGACAAACAACATACAGTAACCAAGATACTCAAAGTTACCGCAGGTAGCACCCCAGAAATCGGCAAAAAAGTAGATGATTTGTATGCGAGCATTATTACCGCAGGCACTCATCTTGCCCCTACCATCAAAGTAGCAGAAGCCGCCAAAGTCATAGAAAATAGTCAAAGAGATATAAACATAGCATTTGTTAATGAGTTAGCAATTATTTTTAATAAATTAAATATAGACACCAATGCAGTGTTAAAAGCCGCAGGCACCAAGTGGAATTTTTTACCATTCAAGCCAGGGCTGGTAGGCGGACATTGCATAGGAGTAGACCCATATTATTTAACCCACAAAGCCCAAGAGATAGGTTACAATCCAGAAATAATATTAGCCGGCAGAAGGCTCAATGACAGTATGGGAGTGTATGTAGCCAATCAAGTCATAAAATTGATGATAAAAAAAGGTTATAACATAAAAAAAAGCAAAGTATTAGTGTTGGGTATAACTTTTAAAGAAAACTGCCCAGATATAAGAAATAGTAAAGTAATAGATGTGATAAGAGAACTCCAAGATTTTGGTTGTGATGTTGATGTAAGTGATTATTGGGCGGATAAAGACGAGGTAAAAAACGAATATAATCTAAAACTTAACAACAACACAAACTATGAAGATTATAATGCGATAGTTCTCGCAGTCGCCCATGATAAATTCAAAGATATTAAGTTAGATAATAAAAATCAAATAGTTTATGATATAAAGTCAATTTTGGATAATAGTGATGGAAAATTATAATGAAACCAACAGGTCTTGAAGACAAACAAAACTTTACTAATTTTGTAGTTGATATAAAAAACAAGATACTATCAGCACAATACGAAGCATTAAAAAAAGTAAACAAAAAGCTCATTAATCTCTATTGGGATATTGGTAAAAGCATAGTTGAAAAACAAGCACAACATGGATGGGGCAAATCAGTAGTAAAAAATCTATCAGATGAACTTAAAAAAGAGTTTGTAGGATTGAGGGGCTTTAGTGTTCAAAATTTATGGAATATGAGATTTTTTTATTTAGAATATAGAGAAAATCAAAAACTCCAGACATTGTCTAGAGAAATAGGATGGTCTCACAATGTAGCGATATTTCAAAAAACCAAAGATAACCTACAAAGAGAATTTTATATAAAAATGGTTATAAAGTTTGGGTGGACTTATAGGGTTTTAGATAACCACATAGACAATAAATCTTATGAAAAATATTTACTAAATCAAACAAATTTTAATGATACAATAGAAGAAAAATACAAACATCAAGCAAAGTTAGCAATTAAAGATGAATACAATTTTGACTTTTTAGAGTTAGGACACAAACACAGTGAACATGAATTAGAAATTGGACTTATAAATAAAATCAGAGAATTTTTAATTCAAATGGGAACAGATTTTTCATTCATTGCGAATCAATACACAATTGAATTAGACAACGAAGAGTATAAAATAGATTTATTGCTTTATCATAGAAAATTAAAATCCTTAATAGCAATTGAGCTAAAAATAGGAAAATTCAAACCAGAGTATGCAGGAAAAATGAATTTTTATCTTTCACTGTTAAATGACACTATAAAATTATCAAATGAAAATCCATCTATTGGCATCATAATCTGTAAAGAAAAAAATAGAACCACTGTGGAATATGCTTTAAAACAAAGCAATCAGCCAATAGGTGTTGCTACATATGAAGTATCAGAAACACTACCAGATAATTTTAAAAAATATTTACCAAGCCCAAAAGAAATAGAAAGTAATTTATCAAATTTGTTAGGAGAGAATAGCCAAATATCAAGCTCAAATACACAAAATCAAAGTGTTGGTTCTGGGTATAACTTTTAAAGAAAACTGCCCAGATATAAGAAATAGTAAAGTAATAGATGTGATAAGAGAACTCCAAGATTTTGGTTGTGTCGTTGATGTAAGTGATTATTGGGCGGATGAAAATGAGGTGCAAAATGAATATAATATAAAACTCAACAATAACACAAACTATAAAGATTATAATGCGATAGTCCTTGCAGTCGCCCATAATAAATTCAAAGAGATTAAATTAGACAATAAAAATCAAGTAGTTTATGATATTAAATCAATTTTAGGTAAAATAGACGGAAAATTGTAAAAACAAAAAGATATGCAATGGAAAATAATGTTATGATATCATCTATTATATTATTTTAAAAAAGAGGAATTTATGGAAAATTTAGTATTATTTAAGGTTCATATGCCAGAATCGGTAGACGAACCTTTGTTAAAAGTGTTACATAGTGGCTTTATTGGTCAAGGTGTAAAAGTGGATGAGTTTGAAGAAAAATTAGGAAATTATTTTGGCAACAATAAGGTTTTAACTTTAAACTCTGGCACATCTGGTTTGCACTTAGCATTAAGGTTGGCTAATGTCGGTATAGGAGACGAGGTCATTACAACTCCTATGACTTGCACTGCCACAAATATGCCAATTATGGCAACAGGCGCTAAAATCATCTGGGCAGATATTAACCCAATTACAGGTTTAATTGATCCAGAAGATATTGAAAGAAAAATTACTAACAAAACAAAAGCAATTGTCATGGTGCATTTTGGTGGCATTCCTTGTGATATTGATGCGATAAATAAAATAGCTAAAAAACACAATATAAAAACAATAGAAGATGCAGCTCATGCGATAGGATCAGAATACGATGGCAAAAAAATTGGTAATCATTCAGATTTTGTTATGTTCTCATTACAAGCCATTAAACACTTTACAACAATTGACGGTGGACTTTTGTTTTGCAAAAACAATAAAGATTACGAACGGGGTAAATTATTGAGATGGTATGGCATAGACAGAGATGCAAAAAGAAAAGAGTTCAGATGTGAAGAAAATATTTTGGAATACGGTTACAAATACCATATGAATGATATTTGTGCAACTGTTGGCATAGAGCAATTAAAATATATAGATGGTATTGTAGAAAGACATATGAGTAACAAAAACTACTATGACAAAGAATTACAAAATATTAAAGGTGTTGCTGTGATTAAAAAACCTGCCATAGCTAAATCATCATCTTGGCTTTATACCATACATATAGAAAAAAGAGACCAGTTTAGTAGTTGGATGACAAAACAAAATATTATGACATCCAGAGTCCATGAAAGAAACGACAAACACACAGCTTTCAAGGAATATCAAATAAATTTACCAAATACAGATATTTTCAGTTTAACTCAGATATCCATACCTGTTGGCTGGTGGATTACAGACGACAATAGAAGTTATATTGTTGATAAGATAAAAGAGTTCTCTGCAAAACATCTATAAAATAAAAATATGTTTAAAAAAATATTATCAGCCTACCAGCAATTAGGCATTAAAGGTTTATTCAATACTGTCATCAATAAACTGTTATCAAGAAAAGCAGAATGTTATCCTCTTTGTTGTGATTTATTTTCAAAAGGACAAGGATTAGAAATTGGTGGTCTAACAGGGCGATTTAATAAAAATGGCATATTACCGATATACCCCATAATAAAAAAACTTGATAATTGTAATTTTTCGCAAACAACCACATGGGAAGGACAAATAACAACTGGCAAAACTTTTTTATACGACAAAAACCAAAAACCAGGAACTCAATATGTATCCGAAGCATCAGATCTTAGTGTTATACCGACAGAAAAATATGACTTTATAATATCATCACATGTAATTCCACACCTTGCAAATCCCATAAAAGCACTCAAAGAATGGGTTCGTGTTTTAAAAGAGGGCGGACATATGTTGATTTCAATCCCCCATAAAGATGGAACTTTTGACCACAGACGACCAGTTACCACCTTACAACATATTATTGATGATTATAAAAAAGATACACAAGAAAACGACCAGACCCACATAGCAGAAGTTTTAAAACTACATGATTTAAAAAAAGACCCAGCAGCAGGGAATTTTACAAATTTTAAAAAACGCACAGAAAATAACCATAAAAACAGATGTATTCATCACCATGCATTTGATGCAGATTTAGTTATCAAACTAATGACACATATAAACGGACAGATACATACAATAGAATGCATGTTGCCATACAATATATTTGTAGTTGTGCAAAAATTATCCAAAAATAAAGAATGCAATAACGATATGTATTTGAGTGATAAAGCCGAGTTTAGAGCCAAAAGCCCATTTATTTCTGATAAAAAAAAATGAAAAAAGTATATGTAGCACTAATTGCCGATTTATTACATGCAGGACACATCAATATTTTAAATAAAGCCTCCGAATATGGCGAAGTTATGGTAGGGCTTTTAAGCTCAAATGCAATTTATGAATTAAGTGATACCGCTTATTTAAAATACCAACAAAGATTAAAAGTTATTGAAAATCTATCAATGGTAAAAAATGTCATCAAGCAAAATACTGCCAGTTATAAAGAAAATCTCTTAAAAATAAAACCTGATTTTGTTATTCACGGTGATGATTGGTTAAATAACGAACAACAAAAATACCGCACCGAAGTTTTAGAGATATTATCCCAATGGGGCGGCGAGTTAATAGAAATCCCATATAGTAGTGATATATCAGACCAAAACATTAAAAACCAACTAATGAAGCTTGGGGTCACCACCGTCTCTCGTTTGCAGAGATTAAAATATTTATTACAACATAAAAAAATAATTAAAATTTTAGAAGCCCACAATGCTCTCTCGGCTTTGATAGGAGAGAATACCCAGGTTAAAAGAGCTGATGAGGTGGTATCGTTTGATGGGTTTTGGTCAAGCTCATTGACCGATTCAACTGCCAAAGGCAAGCCTGATATTGAAGCCATTGATATGACCTCGCGCATCAATGCTGTCAATGATATATTCGAGGTTACCACCAAACCGATGATTTTTGATGCCGACACTGGTGGTAAAACAGAGCATTTTGAGTTCACTGTTAAAAGTTTAGAGCGTGTAGGTGTCTCGGCGGTGGTGATTGAGGATAAAACAGGTTTGAAGAAAAATTCTTTATTTGGCAATGATGTCAGTCAAACCCAAGATACAATTGAGAATTTTTGTCATAAAATTAACAGAGGCAAGCAAGCACAAATTAGTGATGATTTTATGATAATCGCTCGCATTGAATCATTGATATTAGAGGCAGGAATGGATGATGCTTTAACTCGTGCCGACTCATACATAAAAGCCGGTGCCGATGGCATTATG
>QNFE01000025.1 GCA_003645455.1 Gammaproteobacteria bacterium
GATAAAAATACCTTTGTTTTACATCTTAAAGAATGTGAGTTTAGGTTTAATAATAGGGGCAAAAATATGACTTATTTATTATTGAAAATGTTTAGGAAAATGCCTTTATTGTTGTCATGACCCTTTATTTTTATATATCTTTATAGGTTATTTTATGGCTAAACCAACGATTTAATAATTCATCGGTGGCAGGATTTTCAAGCATTCCTATATGATATTTTTTGATTGAATTTATAATTTTCTCATCTCTTTTTAAATCCAAAATTTTAAGTTCTAACTCGCCTTTTTGTTTGGTGCCAAGCAATTCGCCAGGACCTCTGATTTTCAAATCCTCTTCGGCAATTTTAAAGCCGTCCGTTGTCTCTCTCATTATTTTTAATCTGGCACGAGAGTTCTCTCCCAGTGGATTTTTATACAACAAAATACAATAACTTTGTTTATTGCCACGACCTACTCTGCCTCGCAGTTGGTGCAGTTGTGATAACCCAAAACGGTTGGCATCTTCAATTATCATAAGCGAGGCATTTGGCACATCTACCCCGACCTCAATTACAGTAGTGGCGACCAAAATATCAACTTTACCACTTTTAAAATTTTGCATTATAACATCTTTTTCGATTGATTTTATTTTACCGTGCAAAAGTGCTATTGATAAATTTGGTAAATTATCCGTTAAGTCTTGATAAGTTTGTTCGGCATTTTCATTTTGTAAATGTTCTGATTCTGTGATAAGAGTGCATACCCAATATACTTGCTTGTTATCCGTGCAGTGATGATTGAGTTTTTCTAAGATTTGGGCTCGTTTGTGATCTGACATAACCGCAGTTATAATTGGCACTCGCCCCTGTGGCAGCTCATCAATTACAGAGAGATTCATATTAGCATAATGGGTTTGGGCGAGAGTTCGTGGAATAGGGGTGGCACTCATCAAAAGTTGGTGCGGATGAATTTGCTCTTTTTTGCCTTTTTTTATCAAATCTGCTCGTTGAGATACCCCAAACCTATGTTGTTCGTCAATTATAACCAAACCCAGATTACTAAATTCAACATTTTTTTGAATCAAAGAATGGGTGCCAACGATAAATTTTATTTTATTATTTAATAAATCTAACAAAACCTGTTGCTTTTTTTTAACTCTCATTGAGGAGTATAACAATTCACAACTTATATCAAGCTTGTCAAACCAGACTGAAAATACTTTATAATGCTGCTCTGATAAAATCTCGGTCGGCACCATCATCGCTACCTGAAAACCATTTTTTATAACCTGCATAGCGGCGGCAAATGCCACAAAAGTTTTACCAGAGCCTACATCTCCTTGTAATAGTCTTATCATCGGCGGAGAAACATTCATATCATTGCAAATTTCATTGATAACTTTTGTTTGGGCGTCTGTCGGGAGATATTCAAAAACTTGTAAAGTTTTGTCATATTGCGATTGTGAGAATTTAATTTTTGCCGATGGCAATTCGTTATTTCTTTTATTATCTTTTAATCTTATTAGTTGATGAGATAATAATTCTTCAATAATAAATCTTAGTTTATTTTTATTATATGGCTCTAATAGATTTTCAATATCATTATTTGTTGTTGCCCTGTGGATATTCAACAGCGAATTATATAAATTATTTAAAGCATATTCTACAAGCAATTCAGCGGGGAAAATCTCTGTCAAGCTCTCTTTTTTTAATTCTATAAGCGCGTTTTTGATAAATTTTTGCAGTTGTTTTTGAGACACTCCTGCGGTTGTAGGATAAATAGAGTATAAAATATTATCATTTTTGGGTGGATTATTTTTGTCGTCATAAATCTGCATTTCTGGATGAGTCATCTCGTGTCCTTTGAAACCTGCGCGAACCTGCCCCCATACTTTTACATATTTACCTACTTTTAATTGTTGTTGCAAATTCAAACCAAAATGAAAAAATCTTAAAATCAGTGGGGCTGCGGTGTTGTCTGTGATAAAACATTCTAAAATTTTATGTGATGTTTGTTTAGTGTTGATGTGTAATATCTCGCCTATGACACTTGTTTGCAACATAGGATATAATTTGGCAATTGGGGTTATAATAGTATGATTTTGATAAGCCTTTGGCATATGCATCAATAAATCAAAAACTGTTGTTATATTCAATTTTTTAAGTTTGGTAGCGGTGGTTTTGCCAACTGATGGCACAGCATCAACTGGTAGGTTTAAAAATTTACTCATGCTGATATTATAAGTTAAATGATTTTTTTTGTTATAAGTTTTTAAATTATGCTTAAATTATGCAAAAGCCTTTGTTATAATATCAGTTTTTAAGAAAACAACAAAATGCAAAAATTATACATTGAAACAAGTGTTGTAAGTTATAAAGTCGCCCAGCCGTCTGAAAGCATTACAACTATGGCTCATCAAATTGCCACAATATCTATGTGGCAAAAAATCAATAAGTTTGATGTTTTTATATCTGATACCGTTGTAGCGGAGGCAGAAAAAGGCAATCAAAAACAAGCAAACCTGCGAATAGAAGCCATAAAAAAATTTAAGGTTTTGCCAATAGATAATGAAGTCAAAGAATTAGCAGAAAAACTTATGGATAAATTTGCAGTGCCAAAAACTTGTCCGGAAGATGCTTTGCATATTGCAGTTGCAGCAATCAACGAAATTGATTTTATAATTACTTGGAACTTCAAACATATAAACAACCCATTTATGAAAAATAAAATCCGTTTAATTATTGAAAAATTAGGTTTTGAATGTCCGGTAATATGTTCACCAGAAGAATTTTTAGGAGATAAAAATGTTTGATCCAATAGTGCAGGAAATTAGAGAAATCCGCAATTCGCATGCCAAAAAATTTGATTATGATTTGAGTAAAATTGTTGCAGACTATCAAAAAAAACATAAAAGTTATGTTGAAAAATTAGCATCTATTAACAAAAAAACATTAAGTGTAGAATCTATAACCATGAAAACAACTAAACAACCACGGGATTAGTGCAAACAATGAGAGAAATTCGCGACAAAATTAAGTAGCGAATTTTTGCCTATGTCGCTAACCAAAAAAATTCCCATCATAACGAGGCGGACGGATAAAGCGATGCAAAACAAATAATAAAAACCTTCGTCACTGCGAGCGAGGATACGAGTGTGGCAGTCTCTTTTGGTGTCCGTTTGCCCACATGAGATAACCACGGCGGTTTATTATCTTGCATTGCATATTTATTTCGTCCGCCTCGTTATGACGAATTCTCTTTTTGTTCGGTAAAAATTATAAAATTCTCAACGAGCAAGGGCATTAAATAAAATATTTTAAACTCTAATTTTATTTTAAAAAAGCTTGCAATTTGGGGCATAAAGAAGCCTGTGGTAAAATCGAGAGTTTTTAAAAATAACAGATTTTTTTAAAACTAAAAACAAATGTGTTATAGTTGCATTTTTAAAACTTCATAAAAAAATAAAATATTATAAGCAAATCAACTATAAAATATGTTTATTGGTTAGATAAAAAAATGTATTTAGGTTATTTGAAAGAGTTTCCAGATTATATGACAAAGGGCATAACAAAGATGAATTACAAGAAAATTTAAAGGATATTTTTAAAGATTTGACAGGTAGCAAAATACCATCTGTAAGGCACAATGCAGAATTGCAACATTAACAAAATCTAGGTTGTGTTCTTATCCACTATCTTATTTAAAAAAATAAAAATATATGTTAGAAAAAATTATTAAATGGTTACAAAATCCTGCGACTTATGACTTTAAAAGTGGGGAGATTAAAACAATTCATACCCATATATCGGTTGTAATCCTAACCGGAGATTATGCTATAAAAATCAAAAAACCGGTCAATTTTGGGTTTTTGGATTTTGACTCTTTATCAAAACGACAGGTTTTTTGCTCCGATGAGATAAGATTAAATTCTATTTTGTCACCTGATATTTATCTTAAAGTTATAAAGATTTATTATGATAAAAATAACGACTCTTTTAATTTTGATGGCAACGGCGAGATAGTGGAATATGCTGTTAAAATGCGAAGATTCTCCCAACAAAATTTATTTTCAAATTTACTGGATAATAATAAAATAAATAATGATTTAATTCACAAACTATCAACAAAAATTGGCTATTTTCATCTAAATGGCAAAAATAGTGCTGATGATTTTGGCACTTTTGAAAATGTGTCTGCTCCGATGTTGGATAATTTTATAACAATTAAAGATTTGCTTGACGATAAAAATGATAATAAAATAATAATTGAGTTAGAAAATTTAACCAAAAATGAATTACAAAAATCAAAAGAGATAATTAAAAAAAGAGCAAATAATCACAAAATAAAAGAGTGTCACGGCGACATGCACACCAACAATATTGCTATTTTTAATGATGAACTACAAATTTTTGATTGCATTGAATTCAATCCATATTTTTCAAATATTGATGTTATAAATGATTTTGCTTTTTTGTATATGGATTTACAAATCAAAGAAAAACCTGTGTTGGCAAGTTTGTTATTAAATTTATATTTTAACCAAACCTATGATTTTGAGGGTTTAAAGCTTTTAAAATTATATGCCGGATATCGTGCCGTTGTGCGTGCCAAAATTGCCACTTTAACCGCAGGGGATTCGTCAATTTCATCCGCTAAAAAAAACGAATTAAAACAAGAGTATAACAAATATATTAACTATGCTTTGTCTCAATTTAATAACACACAACAACAAAACTTAATAATTATGAGCGGATTTTCCGGCACAGGAAAATCAAAAGTGAGCCAGATTTTATTAAAAACTGGCAATTTTATCCGTTTGCAAACAGATAATCATCGCAAAGTTTTGTTAAAAAATACTCCAAAAAATGAGTTGTATTCAAAAGAAAATATCAATAAAGTTTATCAAAGTTTGATAAAAATTACCAAACAATGTTATGATGCAGGTTTTAGTGTTATAATCGATGGAGCTTTTTTAAAGCAATCTGAACGAGATTTATTTTATAATTTATCATTACAATTAAAAGTTAAATTTAAGATTTTAAGCATAGTTTGTAACGAGGAAACAGCCTGCAAAAGAATAACCGTCCGTGCCAAAGAGCAGGACAATATATCTGATGCTACCTGTGAGGTTTTAAAAATGCAGATAAAAAACTATGAGGATTTTAACTTGCAAGAAAAAAAGTTTTTAACCACAATTGATGCTCAAAAATATGATGTTGTAAAAATAAAAGAGCAATTAAAAAAAATAAATTGTCATAACGAGACTGGCGGATAAAACATATGTAACATCCGGTAATTAAATGCCGTGTTTATCTCATGTTGCACTCGTCATTGCGAATGGAGCGGTAGCGGAATGTGGCAATCTCATGGGGAGTATACGGATAAAAACAAGAGATTGCTTTGTCGCTTCGCTCCTCGCAATGACGGGGTTCTTTTAGTGAAATTTTTAAATAGGAGCAAAACCATGAAATATTTGTTATTGTTTTTAACTTTTTTAACTTTTAATGTTATGAGTGCTGATAAAATTATTATAAACATAGAGCAACAAAAACTATATCTATATCAACAAGATAAGCTTGTCAAATCCTATGTTATCTCATCCTCAAAATATGGCACAGGTCAAGTGGCAGGATCAAACAAAACCCCATTAGGCTTGCATAAAATCGCCAAGAAATTCGGCAATAAAGCGACAATAGGCACAATCTTTAAAGCACGTGCTAATACTGGCAGAATCGCCAAAATCTTAACCGACAAAACAAAAAGCAAAGCTGATAATGTAACCACCAGAATTATGTGGTTACAAGGATTAGAGAGAAAAAATAAAAATTCATATTTGCGTTATATTTATATCCACGGCACAGATGAAGAGGGTTTTATCGGCACACCTGCCTCCCATGGTTGTATTCGGATGAAAAATACAGAGGTAATGGAGTTGTTTAATGCTGTCAGGGTTGGAGTTTTGGTTAATATTGTTGAGCATTAGCTGTGTTTTTGATAGAATTTAAAAAAAGAGCAAATGAAAAAGAAGCTAATAAAACATGTACATTATATTCAAAATCTTGGCAATTAAGAATTAAGAATCATTTTCAACATGGGAAGATTGTTTATGCAAGTTAGTAGAGAGGTGTTAATCTGTCCCACAGATTTATAAAATCTAAGTCCCAATTTGTAACATCACCACCCTTTTATCCAACATCTTGGATAGTGTCCGATGTAATGATTTTAAAAAACTTTAAAAATTATTATTTATTACACGGCGGATAAGATACAAGTCCCCAAAGTAGATAAATATTGGGTTATGTTGTTTTGTAGTCTTGTTTTTGTGGGGAGGGCTGCCCCTCTTTTGCGAACAATTAGTTTGGTTCATTTTTTATCAGATAATATCTTTTTGAAATCTGCTAGATTTGTGTTTATCTGCAAAAATATATCTATGCTCTATTATTTGGATATTGTTTTTCATTCTCAATTTTAATTATTCAATAGATGTTGAATCAGGTTCAGCATGACGGGTTTGGAAAGTTATTTAGAGTTTTTTTAAAAAGCATTTTTTATCCAGTTTATGGTTTTATTATCTATGGCTATAACATCAAAACGGCATATGGCCAGTAATTTTTTTTGTGTTTTTAGGTAGTGGGTAGCAGTTTTTTTGATTTTGTTTATTTTTTGGGGGGTTATGCTCTCTGATGCATATCCATAATTTGAATTTTTTCTAAAACGACATTCAACAAATACTATGCAATTTTGATCCTGCATTATTAAATCTATCTCGCCGTATCTGCTATAATAGTTTTGGGTTATTTTTGTTAAGCCACACCCAATAAGATAGTTTAAACCCATTGTCTCGTAGTCTCTGCCAATTGCAACTTTTGATTTATCTTGTTGGGATAGGTTTGCCATTTAACATCCTCACCATTATTAACTCACGATGAAGTTTATTTTTGTTATCCATGGTTATTATGCCTGTTGCTCCACTATAATAAGCACTGGTATCTGATTTTAAAAGGTTTATATTTCTAATTAAATTAAAAGCATCAAACCCTAAGGCATAAAAATTACTGTATCTACCTAATCCATCGCTACTGCCTCCTAATGACATTTTTGCACTGTCATATGTGGCACCTATGTTCCATGGCATCTCGGCAAACATAACATTTCGGACATCAGCATCCACCATATCATTAGTTATATTATTATAAATAGTAGAGGATGAAAAAATAGGCAGTTGTCTTTTGTGATAAAAACGAAACTGAGGTATAATCTCTCTTGCTTTTTGGTGATTAGTAAAAGTGTAGATAAAATCTACTCCTCTTATTTGCCCAGGAGATGATTTTAAATTTAAATCGGTTGCATTGTTGAGAGTGTTCAATCTATTTTGTGAGCGAGCAACCATAAATAACCTTTTAATTTTGTCACCAAAATCATGGGTGCTTTGATTATAAAAGTCTACACTCAAAAGAGAGCCGTTATTCTTGCTCATAGTATTTCTTAAATAATTTGAAATCCTACGTCCTATATCATTGTTAGGCAACAAAGCCACCGCTCCATTTAGACCAGAGCTACTGGTTTTTTTAATGATAGTTTTAATCTCGTCTTCTGGCAGAAGACCGAATTGATATAAATTTGTAGTTAAATTATTGCCAGAATTATTTTGATTATAGTTTAGTGATAAAAATGGCACTGGAAGTTTATTGTGTAATGCTAACTTGGCAACATTTTGTTTTTGCAATGGACCGACAACAAAATCAATTTTATCGTTTTTTATGACACTAAAAAAATCACTAATATATGCAGAAAAATTATTACTATCATAAACGACAAGTTTTATGTTGTTGGGGTTATTTTGTTGCATGCTATATTGAAAAGCTTCAATAATTGATGCGCTTATATTTTTATACTTATCATCAAGTGGTAAAAAAATTGCTATTTTTTTGATTGATTTGGTGGTGCTTAAAAAGTTATTTATTATATTTACTGATATATTGTTTGATGCTGGATGATTTTTATTGTCATCAATCCATTGGTTGACATCAGTCATTGTTTGCTCTGAATTATTATCAGAGCGGATGACGAGCGTTAATTCCATCCATTTTTTAACTACCTTATTTTTTGACAATTCAAGTCTTGATATAACATCTAAATCAGTATTTAAAAGAGCACTCCACAGGCTATCAATATTCTTCTTTTTCCGTTTTCCTTTTTTTAAAAGTTCATCTAACTTTATTGAGTAGTATAAAAATGCTTTTTCTTTTTGTAACTCGAGGGCGGTGGCAATTTTTAGTAAATATATCCTTCTTTTGGTGTAATAATGATAATCAATAGAAGCATTAGGACATTTTTGATATGCTGATTCTGGGTTGTTTTTATGGTGAAATAAAACTAATGCTTGTAAGATTTTATAATCAATTGTATTTATTTTTTTAATCTTTTTAGGGTTTATTTTATCAAAATAAGTTTTGGCAAGATTGTATTTTTTATTGTCATATAAACCACTACTAATCTGAATATAGATCGGGTTTCTTAAATTTTTGGGGGTTTGTTTTATCTCTTTATTATACAGTTTCAGAGCATGGTTGATTTTACCCAATTGCAATGCTCTGTGTGCATCTGATAGCGAAAAATCTTCTTCTTCATCATCGTTATCGTCAATGGACTGCCCACCACAAGATATTAAAAAAACATACATTACGGATAAAAGTAAAAATTTAATTTGTTTCATTGTTATTCCTCGTTGTTGTGTTGATCGCTTTGTAGGTCCATATCCATACATAATAAATTCCGCTTATTGTAGTTGAAAATGCTACCAAAAGAAAACTAAATTTCAAAAAAAACACGGATATCGGATAGATTTGCCAAAAAATTACCAACAAAACCAACATAATTTGTAAAAAAGTATTTATTTTGCTGGTTATAGTGGGTGTAAGTTTGCAATAATCCACTCCATAATGATAACCGACGGCTCCCGCTACAATAATTACATCTCTTATTAGCACAATAAAAACAAGCCATAGTGGCACAAGTTGCAGATAACCTAACACTACATAACTCAATACTAACATAAATTTATCTGCCAACGGATCTAATATCGCACCGAGCCTTGTTTGCCAGTTAAATTGTTTGGCAAGAAAGCCATCCAAGCCATCACTTATACCTGCTACCATAAATAAATACAATGCCATAGTAAAGTTATGACTTAAAAGAGTGGTAACAATAACAGGTGTCAGAATAATTCTGATTATTGTAATTATGTTAGGAATACTTGTTGCACTTATCATTTTGGATATAATGCCCCAAGAGTTGTTTTTGTGCCACCTGTGGTAATATTTGCAGGCTTTTTATTGATATGCAAATATGCTAAGTATGCAAATGCCATAGCTTCTACATAATCACTTTTATAACCTATATCATTAATTGATAGAACTGGTGTAGGCTGCGCCAAAGACGATAATAATTCCATCAAATAGTCATTTTTTAAACCACCACCACAGATTATTATTTTTTTGGTATTGGAGGCATATTTTTTAATATCATCTATTATGCTTGTAGCGGTAAAATTACATAGAGTGCAAGCTACATCACAAGGTTTTTGTTTAGCAATTTTTTTTTGTAACCACCTAAGGTTAAATAATTCTCGTCCTGTGCTTTTTGGTGGTTTAATTTTAAAATAATCATCACTTAACATAGATTTTAATAACTCATAATCACAATTACCAGACCGAGCAAAAGATCCCTTGTCATCAAAGCGTGATTTTAAGTGCAATTCGCTCCAAACATCTATAAGTGCGCCTCCTACCCCTGTATCAAAACCTATAATATCGCTATTATTGTCATCTATCGCAGGTAAGATTGTAATGTTCGCAATGCCTCCTATGTTAACCACCACAGTAGGTTCATAACTTTGAGCTATTGCTTGATGAAAAACAGGAACCAAGGGTGCTCCTGTGCCACCGCATGCTATGTCACCACGGCGAAAATCACAAACAACATCAATGCCTGTTTGTTTGGCAATTTTTGCATGATTTGAAATCTGCAGGCTATAATTTATATCATCTGAATTAATATGGCGCACTGTATGACCGTGAGATCCTATTGCTGTAATCTCACATGGTAAAATTTTATTTTCCAACAATATTTTGTTAATTTTTTTTACTATAAAATCAGCTAACGATTCATCAGATTTTATGAGCATCTCGATATTATCATCGATAGAATTACTAAGTTTTAATAAATTGTTTCTCATCTTATCACTAAAAGGGGCAAAATTTCCATCAATAAAATCAATTTTTTTATCATTAATCTTACACATAGTTATGTCTATGCCATCACAGCTTGTGCCAGACATAATTCCTATAAAATAATTATTCATGGGTGCTGCTTACAGAGTTAGAAAGTATTTTTAATTGACTTATCAAAGATGCAGTTTGTTTTTTGAAGTCTTTTATGTCAAAATTTACAATTGATATAATCTTAGGTAGGGGAACTGTTACAGGATCCTTGTGTTTTAAATTCACTCTAAATTCATAGTGAAGATGAGGGCCTGTCGCCCAACCTGTTTGTCCTACATAACCTATTATTTGTCCTTGACGAACCTTTGTATTTTTCTTTATGCCTTTTGCATAATTTGACATATGAGCATAAAGAGTAGAGATATTTCCTCCATGTTGAACGACAACTGTTTTTCCATAACCCTTAACCCATTTTTGTAATATTATCTTGCCATCTGCCGTAGATTTAATTTCAGTGCCAGTTTTAGCGGCATAATCAACACCCTTGTGGGGGCGAACAGTTCCCCACAGAGGGTGACGTCTTTTAAGGTTAAAATTAGAACTTATGCGGGTAAATTCAAGTGGATAACGCATAAAGGCCTTTTTAAGAGCTTTGCCATCTACTGTAAAATAACCAAACTTATCGACAGATTGTCGATATAAAACAGCACGATATGCCTTGTTTTTTGTTTTGTATTCTCCTGCTAATATTCTACCGGTTTCTTTGTAGATTCCTTTGCTATAAATTTTTTCATATAAAACAGAAAACCTGTGGCCCTTGCGAGTATCAACCGTAAAATCTATTTGCCAGCCAAAAATATCGGCAAATTGATTTATTATGTTGTGATCTATTCCATTTGTTATCGCAGCACTGTAAAAATTATTATCAATAACGCCTTGGGCAAAATAAGGCCTGGTATCTTTTGTTTGGGTATCAATAATGACATTAAACACATAATCATCATCGATATTTACGGTTAGGCTATCAAAAGAGTTGAGCTTTTGCTTGATTTTGATGAGCTTATTTTTTTTATAAACAAAACTCAATAGTTCGTTTATTGATAATATCTTAAAGTATTTGCCAGTTTTTTTGTTTACAATTAAACTCTGACACAGCTTGTTTTTAATTTTTAATTTTTGGCAAATAACAAAAAAAGTATCATCTGTTTTTACATAATAATCAACTGTTGTTATGTCATTGTTTAACGAGTTATCAAGAGCAAAGGTTGTGTCTTGAGGTCTCGGCAATAAAACACTAATATTTTTTGATTGCAATGTGGTGGATGAGTCATCTGTCACTATGACAAAACTTGCCCAAATGCTTAACACTAAAACAAAACTTAATACAAAAAAAATATATCTTTTTTTTATCATTAAAATTATTAAAATTAAAAATTTGACAAATATAACACAAATATAAATCTTTTTTGTTATTATTTATCTTTTTAATAATATTAAGGTTTATGAAAAAATATGATGTTGTAGTAATTGGAGGCGGTTCAGGTGGTTATACCGCTGCTATTCGTTGTGCTCAACTGGGCTTAAAAACTGTTCTTATTGAAAAAGATAAGAACAAAAAAGGTCAGACCTTATTAGGTGGAACTTGTTTAAATGTAGGCTGTATTCCATCTAAATCATTATTGGAGTCAAGTGCATTTTTTGCAAAAATTAAAAATGAATCCAGTGCATTTGGCATTAAAACAACTGGTTTACAAATAGATGTAGCAGCTATGCAAAAACGCAAAAATAGTATAGTTGATAAACTTACATCTGGGATTGCAATGTTGCTTAAAAGCCATGACATTGAAATTATAAATGCTAAAGCTAAACTCTTGTCAAACAAAAGAGTATTATTAGATTATAGTGATAATTATTCCACAAAAATAAGTGCTCACAGTATAATTATTGCCACAGGATCACATCCAATGGAGTTAAATTGTGCAAAAATTGACAACGAATTTATCGTTAATTCCACCGCAGCCTTATCATGGAACAGTGTCCCTAAAAACTTAGGAATTATAGGTGCAGGTGCCGTAGGATTAGAAATAGGAAGCATATGGGCAAGATTAGGTGCTAAGGTTACAATTTTTGAAGCCTTAGATTTTTTGAGTTTTACCGATACTGATGTGCAAAGAACGGCTTTATCCATGTTAAGAAAACAAGGTTTAAATATTCACCTTAAAACCTTGGTGCAGGAGGCAAAAGTTGAAAATTCACAGGTTACTGTTGTCTTCCAAGAAGATAAAAAACAAGTGCAAAAACTTGTTTTTGATAAGTTGTTGGTGGCGGCAGGTAGAGTGCCTAATAGTTCTGATATAACATCAAAAGATTCTCAATTAGTGTTTGATGAAGGCGGTTATATCCATATCAATGAAGAGCGAGGTGGCACAAGTATTCCAGGGGTGTATGCGATCGGAGATATTGTTCGTGGTTCTGCTTTAGCCCATAAGGCATCAGCAGAGGGTATAGCTGTGGCAGAGAGATTGGCAGGCATCAAAACAAATATAAATTATAATGCCATCGCCTCTGTTATTTATACCGAGCCTGAAATAGCACAGGTCGGCAAAACAAGCCAACAATTAAAAGCAGAGGGAATTAATTTTAAAGCTGGTAAATTTCCATTTATAGCTAATGGTCGCGCACTTGCCGCTAATACAGGACATGGTTTTATTAAAATATTATCAGATGTCAAAACAGATCAAATTTTGGGGGTTCATATTATAGGACAACATAGCAGCGAGATTATTCATCTCGGAGTAGTAGCAATAGAATTTGAGGCAACCTGTGAAGATTTTTTGCAAGTCTGTATGGCACATCCGTCTCTATCGGAGGCATTTAACGAGGCTATACTTGACACCAAAAATATTGCTATCAATATTTTACGAAAACTTTAAAAATTAATTGCATCTTATTAGATTGATAAAATCATTCTTGCAGGGTCTTCTAATATCTCTTTGATGGTTTTTAAAAATGTGATGGCACTTTTACCATCTATCAAACGATGATCGTAAGATAGAGCAAGATTCATCATAGGTTTGATTACAACTTGATCGTTCTCGACTATGGGTCTTTTTACAATTGCATGCATCCCTAAAACAGCACTTTGCGGTGGATTTAATAATGGAGTGGATAACATCGAGCCAAAAATTCCGCCGTTGCTAATTGTAAAAGTGCCACCTGTTATATCATTGAGGGAGAGCTTTCTATTGCGAGCTTTGGTTGAAAAATTTGCCACCTGTTTTTCAATTTCTGCTAAGTTTAATAATTCAGTGTTTTTTATAACAGGTGCCACCAACCCAAATTCAGTTGAGATGGCAATAGAAATATCATAAAAATTATTATACACTATATCTTTGCCATCTAATACTGCATTTATCTCTGGGAAATTTTTCAAAGCCTCACAACTTGCCTTGACAAAAAATGACATAAAGCCTAATTTAACAGCAAAAGTTTTTTGAAATTTTTCTTGATAGCGGCTTCGAAGTCCCATAATATGCTCCATATTAACTTCGTTAAAAGTCGTAAGCATCGCTGTATTTTGGGTAACCTGTAAAAGGTTTTGGGCGATTTTAGCACGCAATGGCGACATCGGAACTCTTTGTTGCATTCTGTAATCTTGATTGCTGGAACTATCTTCGGCTATTATTTGTCGTGGAGCTTCATCCTGTGGAGTTTTTTGTGGATCCCCACTCATTTCATTTTTATTTTTAATGTAATGTTCAACATCCGAGCGAGTTATTGAATTATCTCTGCCCATTGCTGTTATTTTTGTTACATCCAGATCATGTTCTTTGATTAGCTTTCTAATTAAAGGTGATAATTTTGCACTCGTATTTTGTATTGGGGTATAGGTTTTTTTCTCAAATGGAATTGTTTGCTCGTTTTGTGGGTAATCAAATGCAGATTTTTGTTTTGTTTCTGCGGTTACATCTGTAAGCACATCTTTTTTTGATATTTTTTGTTTTTTAAAAATTCCTAAAATCTGCTCGGAGCCGACTTTATCTCCTTCTTGATGTTTTATCTGTAAAAGAACACCTGATTCCGGGGCAGGCACTTCTAAGACAATTTTATCAGTTTCAAGATCAAGCAGATTTTCATCCATAATGACCTCGTCGCCTACATTTTTATGCCATTTTAAAATAACTGCTTCGCTAATGGATTCTGGTAAAACTGGAGTTTTTATTTCTATGTTCATAAGTTGTGTAATTAAAAATTAAAAAGTTAAAGATTCAAAGCATCGTTGATAAGTTTTCTTTGCTCATCGGCATGTATTTTTGCAGAACCTGCTGCCACAGCGGCACAAGCTTCTCTGCCACAATAAGTTATATCTATATTTTTTGCCACAGCATCAGATAAACAATGACGGATATGATACCATGCTCCTTGATTTTTTGGTTCTTCTTGTGCCCATATAAATTCATCGGCATTTTTAAAGGTTTGTATTTTCTTTTTTAGCTCGTCCATAGGGAATGGGGCGAGCTGCTCGATGGCAATAACAGCTATGTTGTCTGGTTGTTTTTTGCACAAATCATAAAACAATTTACCACTACACAGCACAACTTTTTTAATGTGGTTACGATTTTTTGAATTTGTAATAATGTTATGAAATTTTCCTTGTGATAAATCGTTCAGGTCACAAGATGCCTCAGGCAATCTTAATAAACTCTTGGGTGTAAAAACAATCAAGGGTTTGCGATAGGCACGAATCATCTGGCGACGTAAAAGATGAAAAATCTGCGAAGCATTAGTTGGAACACAAATTTGAATATTATCGTTGGCAAACAATTGCATAAATCTTTCAATCCTACCAGAGCTGTGTTCGGATCCCTGTCCTTCAAATCCATGAGGTAAAAATAAAGTCAGTGCGGATAATTTGCCCCATTTTGCCTCAGCCGACACTATAAATTGATCAATGACAACCTGGGCACCATTAGCAAAATCACCAAATTGGGCTTCCCAGATTGTCAGAGTTTTATCTAAGAATGATGAGTAGCCATATTCAAAAGCTAAAACTGCCTCCTCTGATAAAATAGAATCAATAACAAGAAATTTAGCATCACTAACTTTTAAGTTCATCAACGGCACATAGGATTGTTTTTTATTTTGGTTATGCAAAACACTATGGCGATGAAAAAAAGTGCCACGGCCTGAATCTTGTCCTGAAATACGCACAGAATATCCTTGATACAATAAAGAGGCATAAGCGAGAGTTTCGGCAAAACCCCAGTCCACTTTTAAGGCACCTGATGCCATTTTTAATCTTTGTTCATAAATTTTGGCAACTCTTGGATGGACAGTAAAGTTCGCAGGTTTTTTGTCAAGTTGTTTGCCAAGAGATCGTAAAACATTAAAATCCATCCGAGTATCACATTTTTCTTGCCATGATTTATTTTTATATTTATCCCAGTTTGATGTTCGCTCTCTTTTTGACGATTCTTCAATAAATGACTTGCCATCTTTTAGGTTTTGCTTTACTTTTTGCAAGTGCTCGGTAAGCTCTCGTTGGTCAATAATATTTTTTTCAATTAGTTTGTTGCCATAGATTGATAAGGTAGTCGGATGCGAGTTAATGGCTTGATACATTATAGGTTGAGTCGCAGATGGCTCGTCTGCCTCGTTGTGTCCGTGTCTGCGATAACAAAATAAATCAATGATAATATCTTTTTTGAATTTAAAACGATACTCTATGGCAAGTTTGGCGATAAAATAAACGGCATCAGGGTCATCGGCATTGACATGAAAAATTGGAGCATTTATCATCTTGGCGACATCGGAGCAATAATAGGTAGAGCGAGTATCTTGTTTGGAGCTGGTCGTAAAACCAATCTGGTTATTTAAAATAATATGAATCGCGCCCTTGGCTGAAAAACCACGAGTTTGCGACATATTTAAAGTCTCCATAACAACACCCTGTCCTGCAAAAGCACTGTCGCCGTGAATAACCACAGGAAAAACAAAATCTCCATATTTATCTTTTAAAAATTGTTGGCGAGCTCTTGCTTGTCCCTCAACGACAGGGGCAACAATTTCTAAATGAGAAGGGTTGTGAGCCAAGGCTAAGCGAATTTTACCAAATTTATTGTTAACATCAGTGGTAAAGCCTTGATGATATTTAACATCTCCTGTTTGTAAATCAGACTGAACTTTGCCCTCAAACTCATTAAAAAGATTTTTAACAGATTTTCCCATAACATTTATTAAAACATTTAATCGTCCGCGATGAGCCATTCCTATGACGATTTGTTGGGTATTTCTTTTCGTGGCTTGCTCTGTGATCCGATTTAATAGGACAATTAAAGACTCGCCACCCTCTAATGAGAATCTTTTTTGACCTACATATTTGTTGTGCAGATGTTGTTCTAAAATTTCTGCATAGGATAGGTTTTCTAATATTTTTTTTGATATTTCAGGATTTATTGTCGGTTTGTTTGATTCTAATTTTTGGCGCAACCATTGTTTTTCGTTGATGTTTGACAGATATTCATATTCAGATCCTATGCTACCACAGTATATTTTTTTTAATTCATTAACAATCCAAGATAATGGTTTTTTTTGGTTACTTGTTAAATGACCGCCGTTAAATTCTAAATTAAGATCATCATCAGATAAATCAAAATCTTTTAGGCTCAAAGAAGCATCTCTTTCATATGACATTTGCAGTGGATCAATTTGAGCGAATAGATGGCCATCAAATCTGTATGCTCTAATCAATGACAAGACTTTATTTTGTTTGTGTTCGTGAATATAGTTATTAAAAACCGGAGCATTGGATTGAAACATGCCTTGTTTATAAAAACGATTACGGATATCTCGATGAGATATTTGACGATTCTCATCATAATTTTTAAAAAAACCAATCCAGTGTGAATCTAATTTTTCAGGGTTTTTAAGATATTCTTCATACATACCATCAATATAGGCAGCATTGGAGCTTTTCAGATTATATTCCATTTGTCTTGAAAAATTATAAAAAAACACTATTATATACATTTAATTTTATGTGTGGAGTTTTTTATGCCAATTTATGATTATCGTGGTGTTGATGATGGAACAATTTATGAGGTAGAACATCCTATGGCGATTAAAATCAGCACCCTAGGAGAGTTATCGCCATATTTAAAACAAAATATAAATGACAAAAATAAAAACCAAAAAGTTATCAAACTAATGAGTGCCCCTGCATCCGTGGGAGTGGCATCATCTGCACCGCCTGTGGTTTCTCCTTGTGGATCAGGTGGTTGTAGTGGTGGAGCTTGTCCTATGTGACGCTGATGAATAAAATACTATGTTAAAAATTTACAATACTCTAAGTCGCAAAAAAGAAAATTTTATCCCCATAGATGAGGGCAAAGTGAGGATGTATGTCTGTGGAATGACAGTATATGATGTTTGCCACCTAGGACATGCCAGAGTTTTGGTTGTTTTCGATACTTTTTATCGTTTATTGCAAGAGATGAATTTTGAGGTTATTTATGTTCGTAATATTACCGATATTGATGACAAAATAATTCAAAAAACATTATCGCAAAAAACAGATATTAAAACTCTCACGGAGCACTATATAAAACTTATGCACGAAGACTGCCTAGCTTTGAATGTTAAAAAACCAAACTTTGAACCTCGTGCTACCGACAATATAAATAACATAATCAAAATGATAGGGAAATTAATACAGAATAATTATGCTTATCAAGCGAATAATGGCGATGTTTATTACAGTGTTAAAAAATTTAAAAATTACGGCAAATTATCTGGCAAAAAAATCGAAGATTTACAAGCAGGAAGTAGGATAGAGATTGATAAAAATAAAAAAAATCCAATGGATTTTGTGTTGTGGAAGACAAGCAAAAAAGACGAGCCATCCTGGAAATCTCCTTGGGGGGATGGTCGCCCTGGCTGGCATATTGAGTGCTCTGCTATGTCATCTAATATATTGGGAGACACCTTTGATATTCACGGTGGAGGTTGTGATTTGCAATTCCCTCACCATGAAAATGAAATCGCTCAATCCGAAGGAGCTAATACTCAAAAATTTGTCCATTACTGGATGCATAATGGCTTTGTGCAGATAAATAAAGAAAAAATGTCAAAATCACTCAATAATTTTTTTACTATCAAGGAGGTATTAGAAAAATATACCGGCGAAGAGATAAGGTTTTTTATCTTAAACTGCCATTATCGCAGTCCATTGAATTATTTTAGTGAGCAATTAGATAATGCAAAAAACAGCATTAGAAGGTTATATACAAGTCTGAAAGATTTTAATATCAAACCCAAAAAGCACAATAACAAATTTTATGATCGATTTATATCTGCTATGAGTGATGATATGAATACCCCAGAGGCTTTGGCAGTTTTGTTTGATTTATCACATAAGATAAATATAGATAAAGATGTAAAGGATGCACAATTGTTGCTCTATCTTGCTAACACTTTGGGAATTTTACAACAAAAACCCACAGATTATTTACAACAACCATCAGACGACATAACCGCAGATGAAATTGAAAAACTAATTAGTGAGCGAAAGCAAGCAAGAGAAGACAAGGATTATCAAAAAAGTGATGAAATAAGAGATAAGCTCCAAAACCAAAACATAGAATTAGAGGATAACAAAAACGGCACAACTTGGCGAAAAATGTAAAAAAAAATTTACACATAAAAGAGCAAAAATATGAGCAACAATTTTGACGAATTTGACAAACAACATATTTGGCATCCTTATAGTAGTATGTCGTCTCCTGCGGATAATTTTAAAATCTCTCGTGCCGATGGAGTGTATTTATTTTTAGAGGACGGCACAGCTTTAATTGATGGTATGTCATCTTGGTGGTCGGCAATCTGGGGTTATAATCATCCTATTTTAAATCTTGCCATCAAAAAGCAATTAGACAAAATGGCACATGTTATGTTTGGTGGACTCACTCATCAACCTGCGATAGATTTGGCAAAAAATCTCATTGAAATAAATGATAAAAAATTAAATAAAGTATTTTTTGCAGATTCTGGCTCTGTGAGTGTTGAGGTGGCGATTAAAATGGCAATGCAGTATCAGATCTCCCAAGACAAACCCTCAAAAAACAAGCTCTTGACTATAAAAGGTGGTTATCACGGTGATACATTTGGTGTTATGGCAGTCTGCGACCCGATAAATGGGATGCATAATTTATTCACAGGAATATTACCAAAGCATTATTTTGCCCCCAGACCTACCAAAAATGGCGACAATTTTGTTGAATTTGAAAAAATAATTATCAAAAATCATCATAAAATTGCCGCTGTTATCTTAGAACCATTATTACAAGGGACAGGGGGGATGTGGCTGTATGACAAAAGTTATCTCAAAAGTGTCCGTAATATTTGTGATGAGTATAATATTTTGCTGATATTGGATGAGATCGCCACAGGTTTTGGCAGGACAGGCTCTATGTTTGCTTATCAACAATGTGATATAGTGCCGGATATTTTATGTGTCGGCAAAGCTTTAACTGGTGGTTATATGACATTATCTGCGACAATCACAACAGAAAAAATAGCCTATGGCTTGAAAAATCTCAATAATGGGGTGTTAAATCACGGTCCGACTTTTATGGCGAACCCTTTGGCATGCTCGGTGGCAAATGCCAGTATAAAGTTATTACTTGACAATGATTATCAGACAAAAGTGCAAAATATCAGCGAGTTATTATCACAAAATTTAAAAAAATGTCAGAAATTAAATCAAGTGTCGGATGTTAGAATAAAAGGAGCAGTAGGCATCATTGAATTACAGCAAAAAGTTGATTTAAAAACAATTCAACCAGAATTTGTCAAACATAAAGTATGGATTCGTCCATTTGGCAAGCTCGTTTATGTTATGCCACCCTATATCATTAAACAGCACGAGTTAGATAAACTATGTGATGCAATTTATAAGATTATAAGTAAATTATAACAAAGTTTAAACAGCAAAAATCAATTACTTGACGTATGTCAATAATTTTTATAGCAAAAACATTTAAAATAGTGAGGTTCTTATAGGGTCTCTAATTTGTCTTACTCTATGAATATTTAAGACCAATTGGAGACACTATGGGTTTTGTTATGTTTTTTAATTTAATTTATTTAAAGGAGTAAACGCTCATGAATGAAATGTTCACAAAAGCTATGGCTCGCAACATTTTTTACGGAGGAACCCTGTTCTTCTTTTTGTTGTTTTTGGGTCTAACCTTTGATACTATGACTGTCGTACCAACTCGTTCTAATGACAATGTAATAGCGAAAGACGCTAATGGCAAAAGAACAGAATTAGGTGCACAAATAGTACAAGGTAAAAAAGTATGGGAAGACAACAACTGCGTTGGTTGCCATACAATATTGGGAGAGGGTGCATATTTTGCCCCAGAACTTGGTAATGTATATGTTCGTTTTGGTAACAGCACAGATGCTATCAAAGCTTTTATTATGTCCCGTCCAAAAAATGGAATCCCAGGTCGTCGCTCAATGCCACAATTTAATTTATCAGATGCAGACTTAGAAGCTGTTGCCCAGTTTTTAAAATGGACATCAGAGATAGATACCGCAGGCTGGCCACCTAATATTAAAGGTTAAAGGAGAAAATTATGCAATATAAATCACAATCTGTATCAAAATTATACTTTATAGCTGCCATCGGTTTGTTCGTTGGGCAAATTCTATTTGGTTTAATTCTTGGTCTTCAATACGTATGGGGAGATTTTTTATTCCCTGAAATTCCATTTAATGTCGCCCGTATGGTGCATACCAACTTATTAATAGTTTGGTTATTATTCGGCTTTATGGGGTCTGCTTATTATATCATTCCAGAGGAATCTGAGACGGAGCTTTTTAGCCCACTCTTAGCACACCTTATGTTCTGGATATTCTTAGTCGCAGGTGCTGCTACCGTTGCCGCTTATTTGTTAGTGCCTTATGCAACCTTAGCAGACATAACGATGAACGATCTATTGCCAACTATGGGACGAGAGTTCTTAGAGCAACCAACTATTACCAAAATCGGTATAGTCATTGTTGTCCTGACATTCTTGTTTAATATCGGTATGACTGTTCTTAAAGGAAAAAAGACTGTGGTAAACTTAGTTCTTATTATGGGTTTGCTTGGTTTGGCAGTATTTTTCTTATTCTCATTCTATAATCCTGCTAACTTAGTTATGGATAAATTCTGGTGGTGGTGGGTAGTTCACCTTTGGGTAGAGGGAGTATGGGAGCTTATCTTAGGTGCCATCTTAGCTTTTATTTTAATTAAAATAACAGGTGTTGACCGCGAGGTTATTGAAAAATGGTTATACATTATTATCGCCATGACTTTAATAACTGGCATTATTGGCACAGGACACCATTACTATTGGATAGGAACACCTGAATATTGGCAGTGGTGGGGTTCAATCTTCTCTGCTATGGAGCCTATTCCATTTTTCTTAATGGTTGTTTATGCTTTTAATATGGTTAATAATCGCCGTAAGGATCATCCTAACAAAGCCGCTACATTATGGGCACTTGGAACTCCGGTTATGGCATTCTTAGGCGCTGGTGTATGGGGTTTTATGCACACCTTAGCTCCTGTGAATTTCTATACTCACGGTAACCAAATTACCGCAGCCCACGGTCATATGGCTTTTTATGGTGCGTATGTAATGATTGTCTTAGCTATGATTTCATATGCTATGCCAATTTTACGAGGAAGGGTAGCAGCTAATAGCAAAAAATCACAAAACTTAGAGATGTGGTCTTTTTGGCTGATGACAGTTTCAATGGTATTTATTACTTTGTTTCTCACAGGTGCTGGTATCTTGCAAACATGGCTACAGAGAATGCCAGAAGCAGCACAAGCCTTAGACTTTATGACAACCCAAGATCAGATTGCTATCTTCTTTTGGATGCGTGAAGTTGCAGGAACTACATTCTTTATAGGTTTGATTGTCTATTTAATATCGTTCTTTGTTGGTAGCTCTGATGAAGAGGCGACAGTAAAATAGAAGTTTTTAACTTTTATTGTAACATAAAAACAGCCAACATTTTGTTGGCTGTTTTTTTTGCACATCTGAATGAAAATGTAAAATAAAAAACTTTGTCGATACTGTTATGCCCCTGTCTCATTCTCATAAAGTTTACGGGTTTTGTTATTGTGACTAATTTTTTTATTTTTGTGGTTGGGAGGCATTCAAATTATTTTTTTGCTATCAGACTACATTAACCACTTGATAAGTGGTTAATGCAACTTGTAGTTATACATGGTTGTTATTTATTCTGCTTCTACTTTTATCGTGATTGTAGCATCCACATCGGCATGAAAGTGCAAACCTACCTCAAATTCACCAGTTGTATGAATTGGCCCATGGGGCATTCTTATTTCTTTTTTATTGATTTTTAATCCTTTATTTTCTATGTGTTGGCAAATATCAATAATGCCTATAGAGCCAAATAGTTTGTCTTCTGTGGCAGTTTTTGCAGTTATGGTAAATTCCTGATCGCTGAATTCTCTAGCTCTTAATTGAGCTTTCCCCAAAGTGTCAGCCGCCTCTCTTTCAAGCTGCGCTCTTTGTTTCTCAAAAACTTCCATATTTTCTTTGGTAGCAATTATGGCTTTTGATTGGGGAATAAGATAATTGCGAGCATAGCCATTTTTGACATTTACTATTGTTCCCAAGTCACCCAGTGACGCTCTTTTTTGTAATAAAATAACTTTCATGATATCCTCCTTAATGATGAACGATAATCGACCCAATAATCAGTAAGCCCCAAAACGGCTACTAATATTACCAATGGATAGAAAAATAAAAATAAAACAATATAAAAACTTGTAACCCATACGGATGATAGGTTTTTAAATTGCCCATAAAAATGTAAT
The DNA here is from genome assembly GCA_003645455.1 of Gammaproteobacteria bacterium. Taxonomy (GTDB): domain Bacteria; phylum Pseudomonadota; class Gammaproteobacteria; order QNFE01; family QNFE01; genus QNFE01. The sequence continues at coordinate 23,107 of QNFE01000025.1, forward strand.
ATTGATATTCCTTGCAACATAAACAAGGATATTGCTATATATAACATATTTTGCCATAATTTTACATCTGAAAATAAAAAAGTTGCTATGGTTAAAATAATTGTTATAAATACTGCAATCTTAGAGTATTTAATTTTTAAAAAATTTTGCCAAAATATTTTCTTTTGTAGTTGTTTATTTTGCCAAAATATAGCAAAAATTATACTTGTCGTAAAACCTGCAACAATTGATCCTATAAGCAATCCTGTAAGGGTAGGATAAATGTTGCTAAATATTTCAATTAGTTTTATTTCATCTACTTTGTTGCCGCCGATACCGCTTAAAATAGTAGAAAAATAATTTTCCCAAAAACCTATAGGATCAACTGTTGCATAAAAAAATAAACAAACTGTTATTCCTATAAAAAAAATAATTTCAAATGTTATAGCTAATCCATATTTTTTATAAATTGGTAAAAGCGGTAACAATAGAACCCAAAACAATGCAAATACTAAAATTATCAATGGACTCAAACCAGAGACATATATTATAATTCCTGCGGCTATGGTAGATCCTAAAAGAACTTTTGATATTTCAATTAGATTTAAATCAAGACCGAGATAAAAAATTATTGCTACGGACAACCATACCAAAGGTGGCAAAATAATGCTTGCCAACAAAAGCGATGAAAGTGTAACAATTGCCTGCAATTGACCAGATCTGGCAAAAGTGGCAATTTTATACATAGTTTTATGCCTACTTGTGGCTATCTGTATATGGCATAAGAGCTAGGTATCTTGCCCTTTTGATGGCTCTATTTAATTGTCTTTGGTATTTAGTTGTTGTGCCTGTTGTTCTGCCTGGAATTATTTTACCAGTTTCTGTTACATAACTTGATAACACTTCGATGTCTTTATAGTCTATTTCTTTAATTCCTGCTGCTTTGAACTTACAATAACGGCGGTGACGAAAAATATTGTTATTATTGTTATTGTTATATCTTTTTTTAATATCTTTTTTGTTCTTTTTCATAGTATTTTACTCCTTTACAAGACTGCATCAGCAGTTAGTTTTTCATTAGTTGTTTTAGATAGGATAGATGAGCTTTCTGTAATCGCATCTTTTTGTTTGACTATAAGATAGCGTATAATTGCATCATTAAAGCGAAAAATGCTGGTAAGTTCGCTAAGAGTCTCGCTGTCGCATTCAATGTTTAATAAAACATAGTGTGCTTTATGGATGTCGTTGATAAGATATGCCAACTGTTTGCGTCCCCAGTCTTCTTTGCGGTGAATCTTGCCATTTTTGTTTTCAATCAAGGCTTGATATTTTTCAATCATAGCAGCAACTGAGTCGCTTTGATCAGGATGAACCAAAAATACTATTTCATAATGTCTCATAATAAATAATCCCTGTGGATAAAAGTTTAAGAGTGTAATAATAACAATACCTATTCATTGTTATAACCCAAAAACTAAGGATAAAAAAACACTCAATTATAATAGATATAAGTTTTAAAAGTCAAGCATTTTTTAAAATTATTTTTAACTCGTTGATGAATTTTCTAATTTCAGTAGGTTTGCCAACTGTAATTCTTAAAAAATTATCAATTCTGTGCTTGTCAAAATGCCGAACTAAAATTTTATTATCTTTTAATTTTTGGTAGATATAGTTTGCCTTTATAGGTGTGTGAGGAGAGGCAAAAACAAAATTAGATGATGACTCTATAACATTAAAAGATAAACTCAACAACTCTCTTGTCAAGAGCTCTCTATTTTTAATAATTTTTTTGATCGTTTCTTTGAAGTAAGCATCATCGTCAAAAGATATTGTGGCAATTTTTTGGGATAGGTAATTAGTGGGGTAAGAATTAAAAGAGTTTTTAGCTACCTGCATTGCCTTGATTAAGTTTTTATCTCCTATGGCATAACCTATTCTAATCCCTGCCAACGATCTTGATTTAGATAAAGTGCGAACGATTATTAAATTATTGTATTTTTTTATCAAAGATATGGCACTTTCTCCACCAAAATCAATATATGCCTCATCAATGATAACTACCTTTTTTTGGTATGTTTTTAACAGGGCTTCAATTGATTCTATGTTTTTATATAACCCAGTGGGAGCATTAGGGTTAGAAAAAATTATACCACCACTTTTTTGATTAAGATAGGGGGCAAAATCTATTGAAAAACATTCTGTCAAATTTATGGTCTTGATATTTATTTCAAAAAATTTGGCATAGGTTTGATAAAAACTATAGGTGATATCTGGTAACAAAATAGGATTTTTTTGTTTAAAAAAACTATAAAAACAGAGAGCTAAAACCTCATCTGATCCATTGCCTATAAAGATATTTTCATCCTCTATTTTATGATAACAGGCAATTTTTTGGCATAATTTTCTCGCATCAGGGTCTGGATATAGTTTTAGTTCTTGGTAGTTAATTTTTGTTAAAAAATTTGCAATTTGTGAGCTTGGAGCATATGGATTCTCATTCGTATTGAGTTTTATGTATTTTTTATCTTGTGGTTGTTCCCCTGCAACATAGGGCTGCAGAGATTGTAAAACAGGGCTTGATAATGATGACACAATATTATTTTTTTAATTTAATTGCTAAAAATGTCATGTTATTGTTATTGTAAACCAATGCAGCTACTATTTTTTTATCCTTTATGTTTCTTAATATTTGTTTGAAATGATTAACGGAGCGAATTTTTTGGTTATCAAGCATAGTGATTATATGTCCTGGACGAATTCCTGCATCATATGCAGGGCCTGCTTTGACCTCTGATACCTCAACTCCACCTTTTGGTAGATTTATATCCCCCCTTTTTTTGTTATTGATTTTTTTAACCCTAATATTTAAAACATTATTAAAATTTGATGAAGAGCCACCAGAGGATAGATTATCTGAGCCAGGTAGTTGTTCTATTTTTATGCGAATAATTTTTGTTTTACCGTTTCTGATAATCACTACGGGGGCATATTGATTAACTGGATGCTGTCCCACTATCGGCGGCAGAGATGACGATTTTTTAATTTCTTTGCCGTTGAATTTTAAAATAATATCACCTGCTATAATGCCTGCTTTGTCCGCAGGAGAGTCTTTTTGAACCTGGGCTACGAGCGCTCCTTGGGGCGCATCCATGCCGAATGATTCTGCTAAGGGCAAGGATACCTCTTGAATCAAAACTCCCAACCAGCCACGACTTACCGAGCCTTTGTTTTTAATTTGGTTCACAATGTTCATGGCAAGATCAATCGGCACAGAAAAAGAAAGACCCATAAAACCACCACTTCTGCTATAAATTTGTGAATTTATGCCGACAACTTCACCTTCCATATTAAACAATGGACCACCTGAATTACCAGGGTTTATAGCAACATCAGTTTGAATAAAAGGCACATAGTTTTCATTCGGTAAAGAACGTCCCTTAGCGCTTACAATTCCTGCTGTTACTGTGTGATCAAACCCAAATGGAGAGCCGATGGCAAACACCCATTCTCCGACCTGCAATTCTTCTGATTTTCCTATTTTTACCATAGGTAAATTTGTGGCATCAATTTTTAACAAAGCTATATCTGATTTGCTATCGGATCCGATCACTTTTGCTTTTAATTCTCTTTTATCATCAAGACGAACGATTATTTCTGTTGCTCCTTTTATTACATGGTGGTTGGTAAGCACAAAGCCATCTTGGGATATTATAAAACC
>QNFE01000026.1 GCA_003645455.1 Gammaproteobacteria bacterium
AACGAGCGTCAGCGAAGTGTGGCAGTCTTTTATTATTATCCGTATACTTTGATAAGATTGCCACGCTCGCAGGCTCACTCGCAATGACGAGGTTCTTTTTTAACTCATTCCAACTTTTCAAAAATGGGAATACATAATGAAACCTTTGCATAATAACACAAAACCACAGAAAATAAAATTAAAAATAAATTTTACAAAAAATAGTTTATAATGGGTTTTTTATCATCTTTTTTATTAAAATTATGGAAAAAATTATAAATCTTCATATTGAAAAACTACCAGAGGGGGTTTATTTAGCAACCTCTGATTCAATTGCAGGCTTGGTAGCACAGGGGGACACATTAGAGCAAACATTAAACATTGCCTCCGATGTTGCATTAAAACTAATTGAAGCCCAGCAGGAGGCATACCAAAACTTACCACCAATACATAAAAAGCTTGATCATCCTTTGGTAGTTTCCATTTAATATGGGTAGACTGGCAGGTTTTAAATACCGACAAAATGTTTTACTGATTATTTTAGATGGATTTGGAATCAGTCCTTCTGATAAAAATAATGCTGTTGTGGAGGCACCTACCCCCTATTTGGATCAAATTTTTGCCAACAATCCACACAACTCTTTGCAGGCATCTGGTGCTTTTGTCGGCTTGCCTGACGGTCAGATGGGTAATTCTGAGGTGGGGCATTCAACTCTCGGCACAGGTTGTATTATGCAACAAAATTTAGTTCTAATTGATAACTCCATCAAAGATAAAAGTTTTTTTAAAAACCCTGCTTTGTTGAAAGCTATCCAAAAATCTGTTAAAAATAACCGTCCTTTGCATCTTTTGGGATTAACCTCTGATGGTGGTGTGCATAGCCACATCAATCATCTTATCGCTTTATTGGATCTTTGCAAGCAACAGCAAGCTCGCCCTATTTTGCATATTTTTACCGATGGACGAGACACAAACCAGAGAAAAATATTAAAATTTTTGCAACAACTTAAAAAACCTCTGTTAGATTCAAATGGAGTTATTGGCACCATATCCGGCAGATACTATGCGATGGATCGTGATAACAGATGGGACAGAATTAAAAAAATATTTGATGCAATCATTCATAATACCGGAGTAAAAGCAAAGTCCGCAGAAAACGCTATCCAAAATTTTTATGATAATCATACAAAGTTATCGGATGAGTTTATTGAGCCTATTGTTTTGTCTAAAAATAACCCCATTAAACCCACAGATGGAGTTATTTGTTTTAATTTTCGTGCCGATAGATCACGACAACTTGTTGAATCTTTGATAAATCCTAATTTTAATGGTTTTGCTCGTGATGATGATTTTGATGTTGTTGATATAACTTGTATGACAGAATATGACAAAAAATATTCTCTGCCAATTGCTTTCAAACCCATTTCCCCTCCGGCGATTTTATCAAAAATAATATCAGATGCTAATTTGCATCAATTTCATTGTGCCGAGACCGAAAAATATGCCCATGTTACTTATTTTTTTAATGGAGGTCAGCAACATCCTTTTAAGAATGAAAAATATGTTTTAGTAAAATCCCCACAGGTTGCAACCTATGATTTAAAGCCAGAGATGAGTGCCGATAAAATTACCGATAACGTTATAGAGGCAATAAAATCTGGTAAATATTCTTTCATAGTAACAAATTTTGCCAATGGTGATATGGTAGGGCATACAGCAATTAAAGATGCTATCATCAAAGCGGTGCAAACGCTTGATACCGAAGTTGGTAGGATGGTAAAATCTGCCAAGAATAATAATTTTTCAATAATTATAACTGCCGATCACGGCAATTGTGAAGAATATATTGACCCCATAACATCCGAACCACAAACCCAACACACCTGTTATCCTGTGCCAGTTGTTATCATTGATAAAGATATAAAAGAAATAAAATCAGGTCTTGGGTTATCGTCTATCGCCCCTACCATTTTAGAAATTATGGGCTTGGAGCAACCTGCAAAAATGACTGGTAAATCTTTAATAAAGACCTGACCTCTTGCTGTTTAAAATGGTCGGGTTGGCAACCTCTTAAAAGAATCCAGTCATTGCGAGCGAGCCTGCGAGTGTGGCAATCCCTTGGGTTTGGTATCACTTTGTTACAAGTCTCGTATGCACCTCATGGGATCTCTTTGTCGTTACCGCTCCTCACGATGACAGATTCTTTTTTTTGCTCGTTCGCAATGGCGAAGGTTTTTCAATACAATAAATTAAATCAATTTTGTAAGATTATTTGTTGAGGGAAAATTATCAAATTTGATCAAAGGCTTGCTCTCATCTGGATTATTTATTCCTATGTTGTGTTTTATGCCGAATTTTTTGGCAATAGATAATATTTTTTCGCTATCATCAATAAATACGGTTTTATCATTATTAAAATTATTCTCTTGTTGTAATATCTGCCAAAAAACTAAACTTTCTTTGGGTTGCTTGAAATTATGTGAGCTTTGAATGACATTAAAATATTTTGCTAATTTGCTTTGTTTCATCTTAATTTCCAAACTCTGAGGATGGGCATTGGTGGCAAGAATTATCTGAATATTTTTATTTTGTAAAAATTTTAAAAAATCTATAACTCCATCTTTGATTCTTATTTTATTTTTTATTTTATTTTTTAAATTTTTTATATCAAGTTTTAAATTTTCTTTCCAAAAATCCAAACAATACCAACTAAGTGTGCCACTATGTTTTTGATACAGCTCATATAATGTTTGCTCTGCATCTGTGATTGATATTTTATTTTTATCAGCATATTGCTTCGGTATAAATTCCAACCAAAAATAATTATCAAACGATAAATCTAACAGAGTGCCATCCATATCTAATATTACAGTTGTTATTTCTTGAAAATTAAAAAGTTCTTTCATTTTTTTTACAATTTCCAGCCGATTGCCATAATTATATCAAAACTCACTGGCAAGCCTTGTTTTGCTTGCATAGTTTCATAGAATTTTTGCAGTTTTTTGATTTTATTTTTTCCAGTTAGGCTTTTTTTGCGACCTTGGTTGATATTGTGGGCTCCCATACTTTTTAATCGCCTCATAAGAGAGATAACATTTTTTTCATATTCCGTTATCAAATCTCTATCTACTGCGACATTAGCAAAACCTGCAGATTGCAACAAATTACCATAATGTTCAATGTCAAAAAAAATATTTATATGCACGTCTTTGTCAACCATATCCCAAGCATATCGCAGCTCCTCCAAAGTTCTGGTGCCAAAAGTGCTAAACATAAACAAACCGTCTTTTTTTAATGAATTATAAATTTCTTGGAAAACCTGGGGTAAATTATCACACCATTGCAACATAAAACCAGATACTATTAAATCAAAACTATTTTTTTTAAATGGCAAATAATGAGCATCAGCACAAATACTATTTTTGCATTTGTGAAAAAATAATGATTTTTGAGCTAAGTCCAGATTATAAATTACAGATTTTGGATATTGTTGTTGCAGGATTTTGCTAAGCGATCCATCACCTGCCCCTAGATCTAATATTGTTTTTGGAGTTTTTTTTATACATTTTAATCTTTGGCATAATTCATCAGCATATGCAGCTTGCAAAGTAGCAGATTGTTGATAGGTTTTACAAGAGCCATTAAATGAGCTTTGAATATCTTTTATATCTCTTAAATATGATGAATTTATTGACATAACCACAGAGACTCTATAGGATGAGTTAAAAAAGGTATATGGGCTGATTTTTTGATTATTTTTGTTGTAGTGTTGGGGTTTAATTTTACCAAAGCATCCGCAGTATTGGGCGGCACTAATTTATCATACTCTCCAAACAAAGCTTTGATGGGGATTTTCAAACTTTTATAAATCTCTCGTAAATCAGTATTTTTTAAAATTTCTAATCCTGCTATTAAGTTTTGATTATGGGCAAGTTTTTGGCTCATTTGTTTGATTAGTGCTGTTTTTGCTTGTGATTTATATGTTGTATTTAATAATTGCAAAGATATAAAAGTTTTTATGGCTTGCTTTGGGTTTTTTATAACCTGTTGATGAAAAATTTTAAAATCATTTTTATCCATCGCATATTGCCAGTTTTGTTGTTGAGTAAAACAAACATTAGAACACATAAGGGAGATTTTTTTAAGATGAGCGTGATAGGTTTTGGCGAATAGTATCGCTAATAATCCACCAAACGACCAACCTATAATGGTGCTATTTTTAGGGATGACTTCTTTTAACATTGGCATAATTTTATTTATATCAGATGGCATATCAATATCATATGAGCCACCAGAGCCTGGCAAATCTATGAGATGAAATTTATAAAGATGTTTATAAATCTCAACCCATGGTTGCCATATTTTAATATTTAATGCCCAGCCGTGCAACAAAACAATGTCTTCGCCTTGACCGATTATTTTTACCGATAACATTCTTTTTTATTATGACTTATCATTTAGTAAATCATCAATTTGGCTCTGCTCTATTCTTTGCAACATTGGTTTGAATTTATTGATTTTATGATTTAATAATATATCGTTGATATTATTAAAATTCTGTGGTGGTAGGTTAAAAAAGTCCTCACATTTTTTTGATAAATCTGGTAAAACAGGTTTTAAATAAATCATTAAAATTTTAAATACATTTAAAGCTGTCGTGCAAATATTTAAAACCTGTTGCCGGTTTTTGTCATCCTTTATCAAAATCCATGGCTCCATTTTTGCAATATATTGGTTGGTTAAATCAGCCAGATCCATAATTTGACGAATAGCTTTGGCATAGTTTCTTTTTTGATAGTTTATTATTATGTCAGAACTTTTATCTTGGCAGGTTTTTAACAATTCTTTGTTATCAATCTCTGCCCCTAACTTCAAATCAAATTTTTTGACAAATCCTGCGGTGCGACTGGCGATATTGATAAGTTTACCGATTAGATCTGAATTTATTCGAGTTTTAAAGTCCTCTAAATTCAAATCAATATCATCAACTCCAAAATTTAGTTTAGCGGCAAAATAATAACGTAAATATTCCGCTGGTAAATATTTTAAATAGGTGTCAGCTTTGATGAAAGTGCCGCGACTTTTTGACATTTTTTCACCATTAACGGTTAAAAATCCGTGACAAAAAACCTGTGTTGGGGTGCGGTAATCAGCACCATCCAACATAGCGGGCCAAAAAAGAGTATGAAAATAAGCTATGTCTTTGCCGATAAAATGATATAACTCACATTCGCTATTTTTGTGCCAAAATTCCGCAAAATCAAGATCACTTTTATCGCAAAGATTTTTAAAACTTGCCATATAACCTATGGGTGCATCTAACCAAACATAAAAATATTTATCAACTGTATCTGGGATTTTAAACCCCCAATAGGGAGCATCACGAGATATATCCCAATCTTTTAAACCGGTTTCAAACCATTCGTTAATTTTGTTTTTTATCTCATCTTGGATGTGACCTGCATTAGTCCATTTTTTTAACATATCTTCTTTTTTGGAAAGTTGAAAAAATAGATGTTCGGATTCTTTTTGGGTTGGAGTTGTGCCACTTATTGTCGAGCATGCATCAATTAAATCAGATGGGTTGTAGGTTGCACCACATTTTTCACAGGAATCACCGTATTGATCCACCGCTTTGCATTTGGGGCATATTCCTTTGATAAATCTATCGGGTAAAAACATCTGTTCTTTTTCATCATATGCTTGTTGAATTATTTTGCTTTTTATATAACCTTTTTGTTTTATTTTGTTATAAATATCTTCGGCATAAAATTTATTTTCATCACTATGAGTGCTGTGATAGTTATCAAATTCTATTAAAAAATCTTTAAAATCACCCTCATGTTCCTTTTTTGTTTTGTCAATAATATCCTGCTCACTAACACCTAATTCACGGGCTTTTAACATAATCGGAGTGCCGTGAGCATCATCAGCACAAACAAAATAACAGGTTTTACCTTTTAGTTTTTGCACTCTTGCCCATATATCCGCCTGGGTATATTCTACCATATGGCCGATATGAATTGAACCGTTCGCATAGGGCAAAGCAGCAGTAATTAGAATTTTATTATTGTTCATAGAAAGTGTCTATTATTATTTGTTTATCATCTGTGTCGCGTAGTATTTTTATTTTATTATGCTCGCTTAAAATATCCGATATGCCATACAAATCATCTGCATATGAATAATTTTTGTCGCCATCCTTGGGGATTAAAGCTGCAAACAATAAATCTATAGGTTTTTTATCCGGCGCATCATAATCAATCGAATTTTTCAAAGATATAAACATAACCGATGGTTTTTGGATGTCAGGCAGACTCACATGGGGCATAGCAACACCCTCTCCTAATGCAGTGGAGCCTATCTTTTCTCGTGTTAACAAATAATTTAAAATATCTGTTTTGCTGTGGGTGTTAATTTTGCTGGCAAAAAAAGAAGATATTTTATCCAATATTTGTTTCTTGCTCTGCAGATTTTGATGACAAAAAATATTTTCAACTTTTAGTAGTTTAGCAAGCATAATAAATTTTTAATTAACGGTGTTTTTTTTGTTTTTCTTTGTGTTTTATGACCTGACGATCTAATTTTTGCACCAGGTTTTCAATAGCAACATACATATCTTCGTTGGTAGATTCGGCACGCATATTGGCTCCACTCACATGAACTGTGCACTCTGCTTTATGTTGTAACTTATTTACCGAGAGGGTAATTTTTGCATCAATTATTTTATCAAAATGATGCTCTATTTTATTCATTTTTTCTTTGATAAAATCCTTTAATGAGGCGGTAATTTCTAAATGATTACCTGTAATTGATAAATTCATACTTTCTCCTTTTTTTTAAAATCTTTACATAAAAAATTACAATCGTTTATGCAAAAATCTCTATAAATTAAAATTTTCTCCAAGATATACTTTTTTTACTTTTTTGTTTTTTAAAATATCAGCAGAAGATCCATCTGCTATAATAACTCCGTCGCTTAAAATATATGCACGATCACACACTCCCAAAGTCTCACGAACATTATGATCCGTAATTAAAACTCCAATATTCCTTTGGACCAACTGTTTTATAATTTTTTGAATCTCAATCACGCTTAGCGGGTCAACTCCTGCAAATGGCTCGTCCAATAATATAAAATCAGGGTCAGCGGCTAAGGCTCGTGCAATCTCAACTCGGCGTCTCTCGCCCCCTGATAATGCCGAACCTATTGATTCTTTTATATGGGCTATTTGAAATTCATCAAGTAATAAATTAGTTCTTTGTTGGTAGTTTTTTTTATCAACTTTTTTATTTATTTCTAAAATTGACTTAATGTTCTGCTCGACGGTAAGCTTTCTGAATACTGATGCTTCCTGGGGCAAATAACCAATACCAAGCCTTGCTCGATTATGCATAACCATATGACTTATATCTTCGCCATCCAATAAAATCTCTCCTTTGTCTTGTTTTATCAAACCTACAATCATATAAAAACTCGTTGTTTTACCTGCCCCATTAGGACCCAACAAACCGACAACTTCATTGTTTTTAATGTGAAAATTAACATCTTTTAAAATCTCTCTTTTGCCGTATGATTTGCCAAGATTTTTAGCAGATAGAGTTTTGTTTTTCATTGTTGCTGTTGCCATAAATATCTTTTTTTAATTATTGTTGCAAAATAATTTTAACTCTATTTTTGCTTTTTTCTCCTTTTTTTATTTCTTTTTCTCCTGCAATAAAGTTTTGAGTTTGGGTATTATATATTATTCTGCTACTCATAAATTGCTCTTTTATTGTTACAAGTTTAGCATTTTTATTCAAATGTAATAAAAAAGATAGAGGCTCAAAGATTATCGAATCTGCACTGGCAGTTATGGGTTTGTTATTGTTATCAACATTTTTTAAACTTGCAGGCATACCTGTGACAATAATTTTTGTTATTTTTTTATCGATATTTTGCCACAGCTTTAAACTGCTACCCTTGATTATAAGTTGTGCTTTTTTTAAAATTACATTTCCTTTATAGTGGCTATAATTATTTTTATTATCTATTTGCAAATAATCAGCCTCAATAGTTATCTGGTCTGCACCTATGGCTTGGTTAAAAAAAACAAACAACAATGTTAACAATGAAAGTGATAATATTTTTTTAATCATCGGTATAATTTCCTCGAACTTTATTAAAAGTTATTATATCATTATTGGTATCAATTAACATAGAATTTGCCACTATATTGTTATTTTTATATCGGACAGATAGTTTTTCATCCACTTTAATAAATTTCTCATCAATTGATATCTGTTGTGTAGACAATTCAAAACCTAGATTGTTGATAATTTTTACCATATTTTTTAATTTAATTTTAGTGTTATCCTTGTTAATGGTGGCATTTTCTGCGGTTATTTGCCAATTAGTATCATTTTGTTGAATTTTTATCAGTGGTTTATCCATGGTGGCATTCTTGTTCCTATAATGATACATCATAGGGCTTTTTATAGTTTTGTTGAGCTTGCCAGTCTCGTCATACATTCGTGTTGAAAAATTATTAAAAAAATAATCTGGTGCATTTTTATTTTCAACTTTTACAAAAGACGGTTTGAATAGTTGCTCTAAAAATTGATTAATTCCATAAACTATGAGAATCGCCAAGACAATGAAAATATATTTTTTCAATTCAAAATATCACTTCAAAAAAAGAACATTATAAACCAAAAATTTTATAAAAACTGAATATATTCCAAAAAAATTTATAATGGCAAGATGTAGGTTGAGGTATTACATTAAAACTTAAAATTTATCTCCTGCACTTGAAAAATAAAAAAAAGGAATTATAAATATGGTTACTTTTATTTTTTTAATATACCTATGTCAAAACCCATCAAAAAACAATTTGAGACCGAAGTTAGCCAAATTTTAAAATTGGTTATTCACTCTTTATACTCCAACCAAGAGATTTTTTTACGAGAGCTAATCTCAAATGCATCCGATGCCTGTGATAGGTTACGTTTTTTAGCCTTAGAAAATGAAAAACTCTATGAAGGCGACAAAGAATTACAAATAAACATCTGCTTTGATGAGAGCAAAAAAACCATCACAATCCGTGACAATGGCATTGGTATGAGCGAAGATGAGGTGGTAGAAAACATCGGCACCATTGCCAAATCAGGCACGAAACAATTCTTAGAAGCCTTATCAGGAGATAACAAAAAAGACGCCCACTTAATCGGACAATTTGGTGTAGGTTTTTATTCTGCTTTTATTGTTGCAGATAAAGTTACCCTTACCACCAGAAAAGCAGGTGATAAAAAAGAAAATGGTGTTGTATGGGTATCAGATGGTGCCACAGGATATACGATTACTACAACCAAACTTGATAAACACGGCACAGAGATAACTATTCATTTAAAAGATGAGAGCAAAGATTTTGCCTCCCAGTGGCGAATTCAAGAAATAATCAAAAAATACTCGGATCATATAACCTTTCCTATTAAAATGCAGGTAGAAAAACCAGGTGAAAAAGAGGGAGAAAGCACAATTGAAGATGAGACCATTAACAACACTAAAGCCTTATGGGCGATAGCAAAAAAAGACATAAAAGATGAAGAATATAAAGAATTTTATAAACATTTATCCAGAGATTTTGCCGAACCATTAGATTGGATTCACAATAAAGTAGAGGGTAAATTTGAATGGACTTCTTTATTTTATATCCCCTCCAAAGCTCCATTTGATATGTGGGATAGGGATCATATGCATGGCATTAAACTATTCGTCAAAAGAGTTTTTATCATGGACGACGCCAAACAGATTTTGCCAAGATATTTAAGATTTGTCAAAGGTTTGGTGGATTCTGATGATTTGCCACTCAATGTATCGCGTGAAATTTTACAATCTAATAAAATCATTGATGCGATATCCAAAGCATCGGTTAAAAAAATCTTGGGTTGGTTGGATAGCATAGCTAAAAAAGATAAAAAACAATATCAAACCATTTGGCAAGAATTTGGTGCAGTTTTAAAAGAGGGAGCTGTTGAAGATTTTGCTAACCAAGAACAAATTATGGGTTTATATCGTTTTGCCTCAACCATAGATAACAAAGCGGAACAAAACACCTCACTTGATGATTATATCTCTAAAATTGACAAAAAACAAGACAAAATTTATTATATCACCGCCGATAGTTTTAATACCGCTAAAAATAGCCCTCACTTAGAAATGATGCGGACAAAAAATATCCCAGTCCTTCTGATGTTCGACAAAGTTGATGAATGGATGATGTCATATTTGCAAGAATACAAAGGCAAAAAACTCATCAATGTAGCCAAAGGAGAATTAGACTTATATAACAGCAAAGACAAAAAAGATGATAAAAAAGACAACAAAACAGACGACAAAAAAACAAATTTGCCTATTCTTGATAAATTTAAAAAAGCACTTGGCGACAAAGTAGAGGGTGTTATAGAATCAAAGCGTTTGACCTCGTCTCCTGCCTGTTTATCTTTTAAAACCGAACAAATGGCACTACATATGCAACAAATGATGAAACAAGCAGGTCATGCAGTGCCAGAACAAAAGCCTACCTTAGAGTTAAACATGGAACACAATATAATCAAAAGACTTATTCAAGAAAAAGATGAAAATAAAATCAAAGAATGGGCATTGTTATTATTGGATCAATCGGTCCTATCTGAGGGCGGACAATTAGAAGACCCCACAGGATTCGTCAAAAGATTAAACAAAATGCTCGTTTCTTAAATCCCTATGACTGATATTAGTTAAATAGTTTCGCTCGTGATGACGAATTTTTGCTGTGAAAAGGTGTATTTTATAAATTGTGTTTGATTTATGCAAAGTCTCATACTTAAAACCATAACACCAAAATAATCATGCTAAGACTATAAACCGTCATGCTAAGCCTATAAACCGTCATGCTGAGACTATAAAAAACCGTCATGCTGAACTTGATTCAGTATCCATCTATACAGTAAAACATCCCATGTAGCTTGAATGGATTCCATGTCGTGACACCTCAAATGATGGAAAAAGTGATTTGTGAATAATTAAAAAATTGGTGGGCCCTGTAGGACTTGAACCTACGACCCATCGATTATGAGTCGATTGCTCTGACCAACTGAGCTAAGGGCCCTGATGTTTTTTAAAAAAAAGTGCAATTATAGTTTATTCAAGAATTATATGCAAAATTATTTTTTATTTTTTATCCACCAATATTTTTTGGGTGGGATATGCCATGTCTAAACCTGCTTGATTAAATCTCTTTAGTATTTCTATGTTTATATCAGTTTGGGTAGTCGCTATATTTTTTTGCGATTTAATGTAATAAATATGATTTATATTCAAGGCAAAATCACCAAAAATATTGAATGATATTATGGTATTATTTTCAACATTTTCATTTTGTTGACAAATATTTTCTAAGATAGATATTGCTTTTTTTATTTGATCAGCATCGGTATCATACACTAAACCATAATTGGCTATTATTTTACGGTTTTGCTCTGAGCTTATATTTTCAATCGGATTGTTGGCAACATCTGCATTTGATAGAGTGACTACCCTACCTGCTAAGGTTTTAATCTGGGTGCTACGAATTCCGATCTCTTGCACAATTCCATCAAAACCATTACTTACTATTCTATCTCCTATTTCAAATGGTCTGCCGATAAAAATTGTTATGCCACCAAATAAGTTAGCAATAGTGTCTTTGGCAGCCATGGCAAGTGCTAAGCCACCCAAACCAAGCCCTGCGAGCAATGCCCCTATGTCATAACCTGCATTATCAAGAGCCACTAAAAAGGCCATTAACCATACAGCAAATTTTAAACTTTTTTTCGTAATTGGTAATAGTTGATCATCCAACTGACCTGATGTTTTTTGTGCCATAGGTTTTAAGATGCTCTCAAAAACCACTTCAATGAGACGTGACATCACCCATGCTACTGTTAGAGTTAAAATTAAATAAACACTAAAATCAACATATTTTTGCCAAACATCATTTAAAGATAAACTATTGAAGCCTAATGACAAACCAAATACAACTATCAATAGACTTATTGGTTTTTCAATAATGCCTACTAAAATATCGTCAAATTTAAACTTTGTTTTTTTGGTTATTTTTTGAATTTTATTTTTTAAAAACCAATTAACACTTTTACTGATTAGAATAGCACTCAACACGATTGCAACAGATACCATCCATTGAGACAAACTATTACCATAATAAATTTCATCAAACATAGGCCGTAAATTAAAAATAAAAAATACAGATTATAACAAAATAAAAATTAAATTCTATTATTTTTAAGAAAAATGACATAAAAAAAATTTATAGGTTATAATAAGAGATCTTTGCATAATTCAAGTGCTGTTTAGAAAATACAGAAAATAGTGTATTTTTATAGCAAAAATGAGGAAAATGGCAAGTCCTTTGACGAATTTTTGCTATGAAAAGGCGCATTTTGTGTATTTTATAAATTGTGCTTGAATTATGCAAAGGTCTCAATAAGCATTTATTTTTGTTCTTATGGATATTTTTAATTATGTCTGATCGTCGTTTAGAAGTTTTTTATGCAGTAGCACATCTTTTAAGTTTTACCAAAGCTGCAGAAAAATTAAACATGACACAGCCTGCGGTAACATTTCAAATTCGTCAATTTGAAGATAGTTTTGATACCCGTCTTTTTGATCGTGGTTACAACAAAATATCTCTCACAGATGCAGGTAAGGTTGTGTATCGACACACCGAAAATATCTTAGATCTATATAGAAAAATGCATGACGACATAAAATCTATGGTAGGATGCGATGATGGCAATATTATCCTGGGGGCAAGTGCTACCATAGCAGAGTATATGTTGCCTTATTTGTTAGGAAAATTTTCTAAACGATATCCTGACATTAGCATAAATTTAAAAGTCGCTAATTCAGAAAAAATCACCCAAATGCTTGATAATAATGATATTGATCTCGGCATAGTTGAGGGATTTGTATCTAATAAATTACTCGTTGTTGAGGAGTGCCATCTAGATCAACTCGTCGTCATAATCCCCAAAGGACACGACCTTATGGGCTTTAAAAAACTTAACATTGAAAATATTTCAAAATATCCTTTTATATTTCGCGAATCAGGATCTGGAACACGAGAGGCAATTACTAACTATTTAAATGAATTAGGCTATGATGAGAGTATTTTAATCCACAATATGGAGCTTGGTAGTTTAGAGGCAATAAAAGCCGCAGTTGAGGCAGGTCTTGGAATTTCTATCGTATCATCCTCAACCATCAATAAAGAGTTAAGGCTTGGAATATTAGCTGCAATCAAACTTGAAAAACCATTAACCAGACCTTTTCAATTTGTTCGCCAACGCCATAAATTTAAACTACGAGCCATCAACAATCTTTTAAATTTTGCCAGAGAATATTGCGAAGATTATAAAAAAAATATGGATGACATAATTTCATTCGATGAATAATCTTTCAAAAATAGAAAGCCTGATAGATATTTATAATAATTTGTCGCCAAAAAACAAAATATCCTTAATGAGTTATGGATTATTTTTAGAGCAATCCTATGATAATAAAAAATTTTTATCCACTACAAAAGATATTACAAAATTAAAACCCAAGCTTATAAAACCATCTGCTGATGAAAGTGTATTTGCTGCCCTATCAAGGTTAAAAAAAAGTTATACCATGCTTAATATTGATGTTATGTTTGATGAATTATCAACTTTGGTAAGCTCTCATATTGTGCAAGGCAAAAATAAAAAAGATGTAATAATTAAGTTAGAATCTATTTTTGTAGAAGAATACCAAAAACAAATCAAAGAGAGGGACAAATGTTAAGTGTGGTTAAAAGATGGTTTAATGATATATTTTCCTCAACAGAGGTTGTATCTTTATTTTTTAGTATAGTTATCGGCATTGGAGTATTTTATTTTTTAAGCAATACTCTTATGCCTCTGTTAGTTGCAATTGTGTTAGCATATCTCTTAGATGGTTTGTCAGATAGATTATGCAAGTGTAAAATCCCAAGGATGGCATCAATAGTTATAGTTTTTTTGCTTTTTATTGTGTCCTGTCTTATCATCATATTTGCATTATTACCTTTGTTAACAAAACAAATTACAGCCTTTGTAGGACAATTACCCTCAATGCTCGGTCAAGGACAAGATTTATTAGCACAACTACCAAAACTATATCCTGAATTTTTTAACGACTTACAAATAGCTGAAATATCAAACTCAATCCGTTATGCTATAACTTCAATCGGTCAAGATGTCCTATCTTACTCTGTGGCAAATGTCATCAACATATTTGCTGTTCTTGTTTATGCTTTTTTAATCCCTATGATGATTTTTTTTCTCCTCAAAGACAAAAAAGAAATAATAGTGTGGGCACAAAATTTTATGCCCTATAAACCCATTCTCGCAAAAAAAATATTCAAAGAAGTTGATCTGAAAATAAGTAGCTATATCCGAGGCAAATTTATTGAAATTATGTTGGTTTGGTTAACATCTTTTATTTTGTTCATATCCTTTGGTTTAAAGTTTTCATTTTTACTGAGTTTTTTAGTTGGTTTGTCGGTAATCATCCCTTTTGTTGGTGTGGTATTAGTCACCATACCTATAATTTTTATTGCTTATATTCAATTTGGAATGGTGCCATTGTTTGGCTATTTATTGTTAGGACATGCTATAATTCAAATTGTGGATGGCAATGTAATCGTGCCAATTTTATTCTCTGAGGTGGTTAATTTACACCCTTTAGCTATCATTGTGGCTGTTTTATTTTTTGGTGGCATTTGGGGAGTATGGGGAATCTTTTTTGCCATTCCATTAGCAACACTTTTTCACTCTATAATAAATTCATGGCAAAATGCCCAGCAACGGGAGACCATAAATCCAAAGAATCCTCTGTGAACAACATATGAATTCTTTTTATATTTCAGCTGCATCTAAATCATCTGGTAAAACTATAATTAGCATTGCTCTATCAAGAATGCTATCACAAAATTACAAAGTGCAAACTTTTAAAAAAGGTCCGGACTATATTGATGCCGCTTGGCTTGGAATATCATCGGATAAGCCCTGTTATAATTTAGATTCCTATATAACAGACGACAAACAAAGCAAACAATGTTTTATGATGCACTCACAAAAATCTCAAATTAGCATTGTCGAGGGCAATAAGGGTTTGTATGATGGTTTAGATCTTCACGGCTCAAATTGCAATGCCGCTATGGCAAAATTATTAAATCTACCTGTAATTTTAGTTATTAATACTCAGGGCACGATTCGTGGTGTAGCACCATTGTTATTAGGTTATCAAAACTTTGATAAGGATTGCAATATAGCAGGAGTTATATTTAATAAAACCGCAGGAGAACGGCACCTGAAAAAACTTACCTCTGTTGTTGAAACCTACACAAATATTCCAATTTTAGGTTGCGTATACAGGGATGACAGATTATCCTTAGATGAGAGACATCTAGGGCTTATAAACTCCGCCGAAATACAGGCAGATAAAAAAATTCAAATTATAGCAGATATAATAAAACCACAACTTGATTTAGATAAAATATTACAATTAACCGCCCACAAAAAACCCACAAAAATAATTATAAAACCTGTAAACAAAAAATACCACAATTTAACTTTGGGAATATTCAAAGATGAGGCTTTTAATTTTTACTACTCTCATGATTTAGATACGATAAGAAATGTTGGGGTAAAAATTATAAAAATAAATAGCCTGCAGGATAAAAAAATTCCAGATGTAGATGGTTTATTTATAGGTGGAGGTTTTCCTGAAAAAAGATTGGAGCAGCTTAGCAACAATAAAAATTTATTAACGGATTTAAAAAATAAAATTGAAAGTGGCTTGCCTTGTTATGCTGAATGCGGTGGCCTGATGTATCTTAGTAATTCAATTACCTACAAAAATAAAACTAAAAATATGGCACGAATAATTGATGCAAATTGTAAAATGTCATCCGCTCCCATTGGCAGAGGTTATATTCAAATTAAACCCAATAGAAATCACTTATGGACGTTTAATGAAAATATTGCAATCAACGCTCACGAATTTCATTATTCATCAATCCAAAATATAAATCCAAAATATAAATTTGCCTATGAGGTCAAAAGAGGCACAGGGTTAGGTAATGGTTTTGACGGTATAATATATAAAAATCTAATCGCAAACTATGCTCACTTACAACACAACGACAACAATCCATACCTTGATAATTTTTTAAATTTTATACAACACATAAAAAAACAAAAAAATACCTGATTAGATATGTTATAATAATTTTTTTTATTTGGAGAAGCTTAACAATGAATGCAACAGAAGTTTTAGACCTTATCAAAGACAAAGACATTAAATTTGTCGATTTTCGCTTTACCGATACCCTGGGTAAAGAGCAACATGTAAGTTATCCTGCTCATACAATTGATAAGAGCACCTTTGTTGAGGGCAAAATGTTTGACGGCTCATCTATTGCCGGTTGGAAAACCATCAATGAGTCTGATATGATTATTATGCCCCAACCTGATACCGCTGTTATTGATCCATTCGCCGATGATGCTATGTTAAATATTACTTGCGATATTATCGAACCCAACGATATGAAGGGATATGAAAGAGACCCTCGCTCAATCGGCAGACGAGCAGAGCAATATTTAAAATCAACTGGCATAGCAGATGATGCTATCTTCGGTCCTGAAAATGAATTTTTTGTTTTTGACAGTATCCGTTGGAGCACAGACAACCACAGCACATTTTATAACATAAGCTCAATTGAGGCAGACTGGAATACCGGCAAAGAATATGAAGAGGGCAATATGGGACACCGTCCAAAAATTAAAGGCGGTTATTTTCCTGTGCCACCTGTTGATTCTTTACACGATATGCGCGCTCAAATGTGTTTGACGATGGAAGAGATGGGATTAGAGACCGAAGTTCATCATCACGAGGTCGCAACTGCCGGACAATGTGAGTTAGGAGTTGCCGCTAACACTTTAATTAAAAAAGCAGACGAGGTGCAACTTTATAAATATGTTGTTTTAAATGTTGCCCACTCATACGGACAAACTGCAACTTTTATGCCAAAACCAATTGTTGATGATAACGGCTCTGGTATGCATGTGCATCAATCTTTGGTAAAAAATGGTAAAAATATTTTTGACGGCGACAAATATGGCAACTTATCGCAAGAGGCTTTATATTATATCGGTGGCATAATCAAACATGCTCGTGCTATCAATGCTTTTGGTAATGCCTCGACCAATTCATATAAAAGATTAGTGCCAGGTTTTGAAGCTCCTGTTATGTTAGCATATTCTGCTCGCAACCGCTCCGCTGCTATTCGTATTCCATATGTCACCAACCCCAAGGGTCGCAGAGTTGAAATTCGCTTTCCAGATTCTACTGCTAACCCATATTTATTATTTTCAGCAATGCTTATGGCAGGATTAGACGGCATCAAAAACAAAATTGATCCAGGTGAGGCGACTGATAAAGACTTATATGAGTTAAGTCCTGCAGAAGAGGCAAAAATCCCTAAGGTTGCTTTTTCTTTGGAAGAGGCTTTAAAAGCTCTTGATAAAGATCGTGAGTTTTTAAAAGAAGGTGGAGTTTTTACGGATGATGTAATTGATGCTTACATTGAGCTAAAAATGAAAGAAGTAAATCGTCTTCACAAAACTCCTCATCCTGTTGAGTTTGATATGTATTACAGTGTTTAATTTTATCTTTTAACACCAAAACACCTCCGTCATAGGATATTGACGGAGGACATTATACAACAACTTAACCACCGTAATGAGACCACATACTAAGAACTCGGATAATTTTTAATTTTTCATCAACATCATATATCAAGCCTATGGGTAAGATTTATCCTCCGAGAATACATACCATTTAATTCGGCAAGTAATTTTTTATATGGTGGCGGTATTTGAAATGGATTTATCTTGATTATATTGATTAGTTTAGTCACTTTGTTTGATAATTTAACAGATTGTAATTTTTTAAAATCTTTTTTAGTTTTTTTGTGATAAACGATTTTATACAAAAGTCTCATTGTATGCCAATATCATCAACAAACTCAGATTTTGGATCATTTTTTCGCCTCACAAGCTCATCGGTAAAATTAGAATCCGACTTTAAATATAATGTCTCACAAATAGATAAATAACCCTCTTCATTTAACATAACAACATTTTTATTGTTATGGTTGATAGTAATAGGTGTATGAGATTTTATAGTTTTATCCATCAAAGAATAAAAATCATCACATTTACAAAACACTTTCAGACAGGACTTTTAAAATTTTAACCATAGCAAGAGTATCTAATTTGCAATATTCCAATAAATCTTTTCTTATTTGTGTTGTCTCTTGTGGGTCGGTTGTTGTTGTAAGTTTGGCATAATCATTCATGGCAGCCATGCCGTCTTTTGCTCCTGTCAGATCTTCATAAGATGATGAATCAGGCACTAAGGCAGGCAGAACATATTTAATAGAATAACTGCCTTTCATAGCAGGTGCATAATAGTGTTTCTTGCTAAAAGACATCATAAGGTCTTGAATGTTGTCATGTATTTTCATCAAATGCTCGGCAAATTCTTCAAATTCTTCTGCCAACTCTTTAATGCGACCTTGTTCAAAACTCATATTATAAGTTAATACCGTAACATCTGGCGGAATATTCTGGACTAATTTTTGTGACAACTCATATCGCGGATCTGCTCCTGCTTGCGATAAAAACTCTTTATGTTCTAAGTCGCCATTTTGTTGTTGAATATGGATTGAATATTGAGTTGGTATATTCGTATATGGTTTTGTGCCATTCCAAAGCGGTATTGCCGGCATAAAAGTTTCAAAATCAAGATGATAAATCGGATATGTTAAGCCGCCTAAAAATTCCCTAATAGCATTTTTGTCAATAATACTTTTACCGGTTTGTTCGGCTTCAATTTGGATTTTTTGTCCGTCACTGAAATTATCTATATCCGTAATTTGATCAAATTTTATAATGCCTTTTTTGTATAATTTAAAAGCTTTCTTTTTTCTAATTCCTCCAATATCAAAAACACTATATTTTGGTATATGTTGCCAACAATGTTTTTTAATCGCATCACAATCATACGGTTTGTTGCAATGCTCGCCTATATCTATTTTTGGTTCATTTTTTTTATCAGATAATATCTTTTTGAAATCTGCCAAATTTGTGTTTATGTTTTGTTGTTCGTTGATAGCCTCATCTGTCATATCAAAAAAATTAAAAAGTTTTTTTATATCTAATTTTTTATCACGAACATATTTATTATTAAGATGAACAAGACAAATTTTTTCTACCTTAAACCCTAAACCATTTAAAACATAATATTGAATACTAACATCGTTGACATACTCATCTTTTAACTTAGTTTTTTTCTTATTTTTATATACCCCAGTTGAGCTTTTTACCTCATATATTTGCACCGATTTATCATCATTGATATGCAAAATATCAACAGCCACAAAAACTCCATTATAAATAAAAGATGCCTCATAGATATTTTTTGTGCCATCTTTGATAAGTTGTGAAGTTGCAGCTGTCATACCATCATAATCTTGTGGGTTAAATTCAACCTCAACCCCATCTGGGAATAATTTACAAGCCAACTCCCCCACCTCATTACCCGCGACAAAAAGAGCCTCGGCAGCCGCATTAGGCTTGGTCAAAACCCCTTTGTTATATTTTTTCAACCACAGAGCTTTATGACACTGCAACCCTTTGATATATAAAGATTTTGAAATATTCATTTTTTTTTCTTCTAAAATTTAAGTTAAATTGCTATTCTCATAAAATAAGACCTTTTCATGTTATGTTCTGATTTGGGTTCCGAATGTATAGTTTGCATGTCATTTATTTGTTTTCCCAATCTGACACAGATACAGTTTCTACATTCCCACTTTTGAAAAGTGGAAAATGAGTTAAATAACTCACCAACCGAACAAAAAACAATAATCCGTCATGGCACAGGCGGACGGAAAAATGATGTAAAATCAGGTAATTAAACCGCCGTGGCAATCTCCTCAACTGAAACGGAATTCAACAAGAAAACGGCTCTGCCAAAAGATTGCCGCGGCGGTTAATTGCCCCGTGTTCCTTTTTATTTGCCGTCCGCCTGTGCCATGACGGGTTTCTTTTTGCTGTTATGTTCTTGCAATTTGAGAAATTTAACTTATGATGTTGCAACAAGTTGCAAGGGCGGGACTAAAGTCCCACTTCCAATAGAGCAAACCAACCCCAAAAAACCAACAAAAAACGAAAACTAATGGAAGTGGGACTTCAGTCCCGCCCTTTTTTTATGCAATAAAAAAACATGTTCCCATCGTATGCATTCCCATCGAGGACGATGGAAACGAGCTCTAAAAAAATCCCGTCATTGCGAGGCGGACGGAAAAATGATGTAAAATCAGGTAATTAAACCGCCGCAGCAATCTCCTCAACTGAAACGGAATTCAACAAGAAAACGGTTCTGCCAAAAGATTGCCGCGGCGGTTAATTGCCCCGTGTTCCTTTTTATTTACCGTCCGCCTCGCAATGACGGGGTCTATTTTTGTTCGAAAATTGTGTAAAATTTAGTTATTTCACAGTCTCTCCAGCTTGGGAATGCATATTTTTGCCTCACTTCCAAACCATGTATTCCCATCGCGTATAATGGAAACGAGTCAACAAAACTATTGTTTTTCTAATAAATTTATTAGAATTTTAGGATTTCTGCGACAATCAAAAATACGATAAATTATTGCCTAATGAGATGTTATTTTGTAGTAAATTGCATATGGGAATCTTTTACTTAAAAGACGATGAAAGCCCACAAATAATAGGGTGGATACCAGCATATGTTTTTAATGAATCAATTTCAGTGAACATAACATCAAAAAAATATTTTCCTAACCCAACTGATTGTTTTTCATAAAAAAACTCTTGCATTAAACAAATCATCATATGCAGATGATAAAATTTTAACATTCATGCAAATTGTTTTAAGAGTTGTTGTTTTGCGGTTTTCCAGTCAATTATTAACTCGTCGCCATCTTTGATTCTTTTGGTAGTTTTTTCTAATTCTTCTTTGTGCCATAACGGTGATTCAAAAGAATCATTAACAGACAAATCCCCCAAATATTTTCCATAATTTTTAGCTTTTCATCTTTTGGCAAGGCTTGAACTTCTTTTAATAAATTCATGTTTTTGTTTTGATGGTTATTGTAAATAATGGCATAATAACATAAAAAAAATATTTTTTGAAAGTTTTTTGCGTTTTTATTTTTGTTGGTTGTAGGGGCTTAATCTATGTGTCTGCCCTTTGGCGGTTTTTGGTTTTGTAAAATATTGTTTTATGTAGTTTTAAAAAATCAACTTTACCCCTTTTATGGGTTTGAAATCTATGATTTTGGGGTTTTAATTTACCCCTTTCAAGGGGTCAAAATCTATGATTTTGGGGGTTTGGTTTTTTTGCTTGTTTATCATCACACAACATCTTCCTTATATTCGGTTATCTCCCCTGCCATTTTTTTTAATTATGCGTTCCCACTTTTGAAAAGTGGGAACGAGTCAAAGAATAAAAATTTTCACTTTTGAAAAGCAGGCACAAGTTAACACACTTTTTGTTATTGTAATTAATTCCATTGTAATTTAGGTGACAGTTGTTTGGTGGCACAATCGGTCAAATACGAATTGATTAGGGTCTGGTAAGGCACACCCACTTTTTTAGCAATATCTTTAAAATAAGCAATTGTTTTGTTTTCAATTCTAAGCGAAATTTGTTTTTTTGTTATATATGGATTCGCCACCGAATCACTAAAATCATATTCATCTCTCATAATAAATGCTCCGTATATTGTTGTTTTTCAACTTTGTTGGCGACTCTGGCACTAATCAACCTGATGTTTTGATAATTTTTGACACAATGCACTACGATTAAAATTTTTGCTCCACTACTCATACCAAGCATAATAAACCTATCCTCGCTTTCGCTGTGATCTGGGTCATAAATTAACCTTGCATTTTCATCCAAAAAAACCGTTTTTGCCTCATCAAAAGTTATTTGATGCTTTTTTATATTTGCTTTTTCTTTGTGTTTGTCCCAACTAAATTGCCCATCATTCATAATGATATTATAATGCTTAAATAATGATTTTGTCAAGTATTTTTTTATTGGAATGAATTTAGTGATTCACACATTCCCCGCCCACTATTTCAATTAGCCAGGTAAAAACACCAACACACATACCCACCTACCATAACAGATTTTTTATTTTAGATTACCCATCACCTGTTCAACAAATGTTTTGGCATTGTTCTCTAATCTTTCTACAAATTTTGTTGGGCTTGAAAAATTACCAGCTATCTTATCCATCATATTAATTTTATAGTTTTTCACAGTATCACCCCTATCATTATCAAGAATAGAATATAACTCTCTTCTGTCTTGCTCTGTATTTAAAACAGATAAAGGTATGTTTTCACCATTACTAATGTTGCCTTTATAAAAAGCTCTAATTTTTATATCATCACCCAAACCTGCAGCAGATAACATATTTAATAAAGTGCTTGTTTGAGCAACAGATTTACCTACTGAATCTGGAATTTTTTTAATTGTATAACATTCTACTATTCTGCTAATAAAATTAACCTCAATAAAAAATATCAAATCTTTATTTTTATTCACCATAAACTTAGATATTATAGTTCTATTATCTTGAAGCATATCAGTTAGGCTTTTCTCTCTATTTTCGTCTTTTTTGGTTACAAGCTCTATATGAAAACCTGTGTTATCAGTTAACTGCAAAGCAATATCTTTTTCCTCTTGTTGGTAAGAATCAATAACAATATCTAAAAAAGGTTTTTTTATATTTTTATTTGGTGCAAAGTCATGAATTTCATCAACAGTTTTTTTCCAATCTCCTCCCATACTACTGTAACTTGATACTTTTTTATGTGAATCAAAATATCGTCTCAACTCTTTTAATAAATAAATATGATCTTCATCAGCCACTTTACCTGCTCCGATTAGTCTTTTTGCCATAACTTTTAAATATATCCACGACCAATGAAAAAGATCAACACTTCTTTGTTTTATCTTTACAGGGCTTTCATTTTGATTAGTTACTAATTCATTTGAAATGGTTAAAATATTTGTTATGCCAATTTTTTTGCCATATTCTGCATATTTGCTTATTTGTTTTTCATCAAGTTTATTATCGTCAACCTTAGCTTCAACAAAAGCCGCCCATACAATAACTGGTTCTTTTTTGCCACTGGTTATAACAACTAAACCATCTGGTCTGTTGCCTGTTTTTTTATCTGTCATTTCGGTAAAAACATGTAATTGTGGGTTTTTTGATTTAATTTTGTCAACCCCTATCTCACAAAACAACTCCTCGCGATATTCTTTAATAGCACTCAATGATGCCAAAAATGTTGAAGTTGTTGCTACCTCGTCATCACCTTTGCCATTAGAGAAAAGCCGTGCTTTTTTATTAGACAATTCCTCTTCGGATTCAAATTCAAAAACTTGATATAAGTCATCAAAATTTGTTGTTCCTGTTGTAATTTTTGTAATTTGTTTCATAATTAACTCCTAAAAAAATAAAAAAAATGCCCTAAAAATCAGGACGGTTGTATTGTTCGCCATAATTTGCTTGCTTTAAAATCAAAACAAGCAAACTATGGCAAAGAATTTTTTAATACAAATAAACTGCTCCTGATTCAGAAGCAGAATTATTTGTTTGATTGCCATTGATGCCAGTTGCATTGCTGGCTTCACCTGTTGCACTTACGGCGATAGTATTGCCATCACCACTTAAAGAGACAAAGTTGCCAAAATTATCGCCTGCCTCGGTATTGCTTGCCTTTATGTAGGCTTGTTGACTCCATGTTGTGCCGTCTCGTGTGAAAACATAAACTGCCCCAGTGTAATCGGCAAAATTATCAGTTTGGTCGCCGTTGATTCCTGTGGCATTGCTGGCTTCCCTATATGCACCAACAGCAAGAGTGTCCCCATCTGCACTTAAAGAGACAGACCAGCCAAAATTATCATAAGCTCCTGTATTGCTTGCTTTAATTGTGGCTTGCAGACACCCTGCCGCAAACCAAGACTCATCTAAACGGATGAAAACATATACCAATCCTGATCGCGTGGCATGAGAGTTGCTGTCATATGTATTGATTCCTGTGCTGTTACTATTGTTAAAGGGTGCTCCAATAGCGAGGGTATTCCCGTCACCACTTAAAGAGACAGACCAGCCAATACCCCCAGCTGATCCCGAAAAGTGATCTTGCAGACTCCAAACATTGCCTGAGTCTTTTACAAAAATATAAAAACCATCCCTTGCTCCCACTAAACCAACAGCAAGAGTGCTACCATCGCCACTTATTGACACAGACCAGCCAAACAAATCATCCATCTCAACATCACTCACATCAACAGATGTCTTTATATAGGGATGTGAACTCCAATCTGCACCATCCCGTGTGAAAATATAAACTGCCCCTGCATTTGGGATTGCATTATTTGACGGACTCCAATTGCTATCTTCTCTTGGTGCACCAACAGCAAGAGTGCTACCGTCACTACTTAATGATACAGAATGCCCAAATTCATCTCCTGCATCTGTGTTGCTTGCCTTTAAATATGATTGTTGAGTCCAAGTTGTGCCGTCTCGTGTGAAAACATAAACTGCTCCTGAACCAGTAGCAGAATTATCTGTATCATCGCCATTTATTACTGTGGCATTACTGCTTTCTGTTTTTGCACCAACTGCAAGAGTGCTACCGTCACTGCTTAATGCAACAGAGTAGCCAAATTGATCCCCTGCTTCTGCATTGCTGGCTTTTAGGTAGGCTTGTTGAGTCCAGTTGTGGCTTGAGTCTTTTACAAAAATGTAGACTGCCCCTGCCATGTTATCTTCTTCTGGTGTGCCTACCGCAAGGGTGCTACCATCGCTACTCATTGATAATGAAGAGCCGAATTTATCATCCGCCCCCGTATTACTGGCTTTGATGTATCCTATCGCCTCTTTTAAATTACCGCTTACTGATAATTCGTCTGAGTTATAACAAGTTGCACCAACACAGGCTTGAATAAGATATTTAGCATTTACCCTGTTGTATAATGCCACTATATGTTGATAGGTTTCTATTCCGGGATTTATCGTAGCGATTTCAACAAAACCAGATGAGCCGTCTTTGTTTTCCATTAGTTCATAACTTGTAACTCCAGAGTCGGCTATATCACTCCAATTAAACTCAAATATTTTGGTAGGTTTTAAAGTGAGAGTTAAATCGGCTACTTTTGGGGTTATGGTTAAATTATAGGTTGCCTCATTTGAGATGTTATATTTATCATCTGTAGCTTTGGTGGTTTCTATTGTGGTGTTGCCCGCTTTGATGATATGAATTAAGCCTGTGGTGCTGTTTATTGTGGCAATGCTTGTATCTGTCGACACCCAAGATAAAGCACCTGTGCCGTCTCCTCCGGTTGTGGCAAAAGTAAAGTCTGAATCAGTTGCTGTTTTTGTTGAGCCTGTTATGGCGAGAGTTGCCTGATTAACCTTGTTTATAGTAAGGCTATAAGTTGCATCATTTGAGGCATTATAAATATCATCCGTTTGTTTAGTGGCAGTTATTGTTATTGTGCCTGCTTTTATGATATGAATTTGATTATCAACAATGCTTGCGACACTTGAGTCTGATGATTGCCAGATAATTGTGCCTGTGCCGTCTCCACCTGTTGTAGGAAATACAAAATCGGCATCTGTTGAGGTTTTGGCAGAGCCTGTTATGGCAAGAGTTGTCTGATTAACTTTGCTTACAACCAAAGAATAACTTGCCTCGTTTGAAACATTATAAACATCATCTGTGGCTTTGGTGGTTTTTATTGTGGTGTTGCCTGCTTTTATGATATGAATTAAACCTGTGGTGCTGTTTATTGTGGCAATGCTTGTATCTGTCGACACCCAAGATAAAGCACCTGTGCCGTCTCCGCCTGTTGTGGCAAAAGTAAAGTCTGAATCGGTTGCAGTTTTGGCAGAGCCTGTTATGGCGAGAGTTGTCTGATTAACCTTGTTTATAGTAAGGCTATAATCATCACTTACAGAATTATAATTATCATCGCCTGCTTTGGTGGCTGTGATTGTGGTGTTGCCTGCTTTTAATATGTCAATTAAACCAGTGCTGGTATTTATTGTAGCAACAGATGTGTCTGATGAACTCCAAACAATATCGCCTGTGCTACTGCCTCCATTTACTGCAAAAGTGAAGTCTGAATCGGTTGAGGTTTTGGCGGAGCCTGTGATTGACAGAGTGCTTTGGTCGGCTTTGTTTATGACAATGCTGATTGTTTTATCAGATGTGCCTGTGGCATTTTTGGCAGTTATTGTTATCTCGTGGGGCGATTGTGGGACGGTTAGGTTTGCTGTGCCGGTTATTTGGCAGTTGTCGCCTACTACGGATAGAACAAGATTTTTTAAATCATCTGTTGTGTTGCATTCTGCTATTTTGCCGCCGGTGTTGGTTGTGGTATATGTTGGGATTGCTGTTTGGTAAGTAGTGGTTATATTAGCAGAGGTGCTTATATCAGGTGCGGTTAGATTGTTATCGCCCCCCCCCCCCCCCC
>QNFE01000027.1 GCA_003645455.1 Gammaproteobacteria bacterium
ACAAAATGCGCCTTTTAATAGCAAAAATTCGTCAAAGGACTTGCCATTTTCCTCATTTTTGTTATAAAAATGCACTATTTTCTGTCCTCTCTAAACAGCACTTGAATTATGCAAAGGTCTCTAAAAGAATATTCAAAAGAAAAACTATCAGGGTAAATCTGGACTGCTTTTTATATTGTTGATAAAATTCTTGATGATATAAGCTATAATTTCCCCAATATTCTTGGTAAAACATTATGGACCCTGCCTGTGGAGATGGACGATTTATAACAAAAGAGTTTTGCAAGAGTTTGTTATAGGACAATAAAGTTTCCAATAAAAAAAGTTTACACTCCAAGATATTTCTGGCGAACTTCGTCACTTTTGAGTAAAACAGATGATTTGTCTTCTAAGGTTATCTCGCCATTTTCAAGTACATAAGAGTAATCACTAATTTCAAGGGCAGCGAAAGCGTTTTGTTCGACAAGTAAAATAGTAATGCCGTTTTTTTTGAGTTGTTCAATTGTTTCAAATAACTCATCAATAATCTTAGGAGCAAGACCCAAAGAGGGCTCATCCAACATCAATAATCTCGGAGAACTCATCAATGCTCGGGCGATGGCTAACATTTGTTGTTCGCCACCGCTCATCGTGCCTGCGAGTTGGTTTTTTTTGGCAACTAACCTTGGAAACATTTTATACATTTTATCTTTTAATTCTATATAATTTTTGTCATTATTAAAAGCTCCGATTCGCAGATTTTCATCTGTCGTAAGATTGATAAAAACTCGTCGTCCCTCTGGCACTAATGCGATTTTATGTTGGATTATTTTGTGGGTTGGTAATTTGCTTATATCTATACCATCATAAATTATTTTGCCAGTTTTTTTAACATCTGATACGATAGATGATAGGGTTGAGGTTTTACCGGCACCATTGCCACCGATAAGACAGGTAATTTGCGCTTTTTTGACATTAAAACTAATATTACGAACTGCTTTAATCAACCCATAATAGACAGATAAATCATCAACTTTAAGCATATTTTTTATCTCCGAGATAGGCGCTTATGACATCTTTGTTTTTAATGGCATCAGAGATATGTCCTTCAAATATTGCTTTGCCGTAATCTAACACCAAAACCTTATCACATAGGTGATTGACAAATTTCATATCATGCTCTATCAATAAAATTGTTATATCATAATCATCTCTTATTTTTTGCAATAGGGTTGCTAATTGGGCGGTTTCACTGTGATTCATGCCGGCGGCTGGCTCATCAAGCAGTAAAATTTTAGGCTGTGTTGCCAGCGCTCGGGCAATTTCAACACGACGTTGGTTGCCATAACTGAGGCTTGTGGCAAGTTGATCTTTAAATTCTAATAAAGATAAATTTTTTAAAATTTCTGTGGCAAATTGATGAGATTTTTGCTCCTCTTTGTTAAATCTTGGTAATCTAAAAATTGATTCAAGATAGGTGTATTTTATGTCATGGTCCATACCTATCATCAAGTTTTCAAGCACAGTCATAGTTTTAAAAAGACGGATAGATTGAAAAGTGCGAGCAATTCCACAATGAACTATTTTATAATTTTTTAAATTTGTGATATTTGTGCCGTCTAAAAAAACCTCGCCATTTGTCGGTTTATAGTTGCCTGTTATGATATTAAACATCGTGGTTTTGCCGGCACCATTAGGGCCTATAATACCGTATATTTGTTTTTTTTTAACCGCAAAGGTTGTGTTGCTGATGGCATGCACTCCACCGAAACTTTTGCTAATATTTTTTATTTCTAAAATCATTTTACTTTTCTTTTAAAAATATCAGATAATTCTTTTTTGCCCATTAATCCTTCACGAGCAAACAGCATAACTATGATTAAAATAATTGAAAAAACAACCATTCTAAGCCCAGGATGAGCACCAAAATCAAAACCAAATAAGTTTATATTAGCATCTAAAAATCTTAACCATTCAGATCCTCCTATAACCAGAAAAGTTCCAATTATCGCACCTGTCATCGAGCCTAATCCACCGAGAACAATAATAATTAAAAGTTGAAATGTTAAGAAAAATTGAAACAAATCAGGCGAGATTGTCGTAAGTAGAATAGCCAATAAACCGCCACCAACACCTTCAAAAAAAGCAGATGTGCCAAAGGCATAGGTTTTTATTTTCATTGTATTGACACCGATGGCGGCGGCGGCATCTTCGTCATCTCGCACAGCTTTCATAGCTCTGCCATATTTTGAATAAATTATATTTAATAAAATAATAACTGTAATTATAGCAATTCCACCTGTCCAGTAAAGATTGATAAGAGATGGAATATCGTTGAGTCCTATTGCACCGTTTGTCCATGCCGGTGAATTGATAGCAATAACTTTAATGATGAAACCAAATCCGAGAGTTACAATAGCAAGATAATCACCACGCACTCTGAATACCGGATATGCTAACATTAAAGCAACCCCGGCAGCGATAACCCCAGAGAGCAACAAAGCAGGAATTAAGCTCAAATTGATTGCCATAATAATAGGGTGCGGATCTTCTAATTGAAATGAATCCATTTTCATTTCAGGGGTTAATAATACTAATGCCGTAACATAAGCACCGATAGCCACAAAACCATTAGGCTCCAAAGAAAATTGTCCGGTAATACCGTTGATAAGATTATAAGAGGTGGCAAGAATAATAAAAATAGCAATATTGTTTAAAATTCTAACTGTATAATCATCAAAAAAACTTTGAGCAATTATTAAAAAAATAATTGCAAGAGTTGTATAAATAATGGTGTTTTTTGAGGGTTTTTGCATAGTTAAAATCTACTCTTTTCAAAGTTTATCCCCATAATTCCTGTGGGTTTTACAAGCAACACTAAGATTAAAAATATAAAAGCTATGGCATCACGATAACCGCCTGCTTCTGGATAAAAAGCAACAAACATAACCTCGGCAAAACCTAAGATAAAACCACCAATTAAAGCCCCGCTGACACTTCCTATGCCACCGAGAACCGCAGCTGCAAAGGCTTTAAGCCCTATCATTATTCCTATGTAGGGTGTTAAAATAGGGTAGGATAACGCCCAAAAAATTCCACCAACTGCGGCAAGAGACGAACCAATCACAAAAACCAAAGAGATAATTTGATTAGAATTAACCCCCATAAGAGAGACAGTTTTTATATCAAAAGCCAAAGCACGAATTGCCATTCCATATTTTGTTTTATGTAAAACGAACAATAAAATCGCCAACAGGGAAAGAGTTATAACAGGCACAATTATTAAAGTAGGGGTGAATACAATTGAATTGATAGTTATAACTTTATCAAAAAATGGGGCAACAGGAAACGAACGAGCTGTGCCACCGACAAATACATTGATGGTATTTTGCAAGAAAAAACTCACTCCAATAGCGGTTATAAGCAAAGATATACGAGGAGCGGATCTAAGTGGTTTATAAGCAATTTTATCGGTCAAAACTCCGGTTAAGATTGCAAAGGATATAGCAATAATTATGGCAATAAATAAAGGCAAACCCCAGACACCCATAGCCATAAAAGCGGCAAACGCACCAACCATCATAATCTCGCCATGAGCGAAGTTGATGAGCCGCAGGACACCATATACCATGGTATAACCTATAGCAATAAGTGCATACATACTACCAACACTAATGCCATTTACCACTTGTTGAATAAAATTTAAGATATCCATTTTTTTAAAAAAAAGGAGGCTTGTTTGCCTCCTTTTTTGTGCAGATGGTTATAAAAAAATTAAGGATTAACTGTTTTCAAATAAACACTTTTGCCATCTTTGATGGTTTCAATAACAGCAGAGCGCACGGCATCACCTTTTTCATTGAGTGAAATTATCCCTGATACACCTTGAAAATCTTTGGTGGCACGGATATTTTTATTTACACATTTTGTAT
This sequence comes from Gammaproteobacteria bacterium, assembly GCA_003645455.1. GTDB lineage: Bacteria > Pseudomonadota > Gammaproteobacteria > QNFE01 > QNFE01 > QNFE01. Next base: position 3,912 of record QNFE01000027.1, read on the forward strand.
CGGTTGGATCGTCGCATTTATTCATTGCAGATAAAATAACATTATAAGATTCAGCAGATAGGACTCCAAATGGATGAGGGGCTTCTTTGTATTTAGCACGAAAAGCTTTATCAAAATCTTTTGAGGCTTGAGTTGTTTTTGGAGCATCTGGGCTAAATAGGTTAGTGCCATAAAAACCTTCAACCGCTTTGCCACCTACCTCAAAAAATACCTTATCTCCTGCCATACCATCTGTTCCTAAGAATTTGGTTTTAATACCAAGTTGGTTAGCTTGTTTGGCGATCAAAGCTACCTCGGCGGAATAAAAGGGGATAAAAACTAATTCAGGTTTTAGTTTTTTAATGTTTGATAACATAGCTTTAAAATCGCTATCTCCTTGATTTATCTGCATAACTTTTAAGATTTTACCGCCCATGGCTTTAAATTTTGTTTTAAAAACTTTTGAAATTCCGATTGAATAATCATTTTTAACATCAGTAATTACTACAACATTTTTAAATTTCAAGTCATTAAAAACAAAATTAGCAGCTACATCACCTTGAAAGTTATCATTAAAACAAACACGGCTAATAAAAGTTCTGTTTTTAGTAACCAAAGGGTTAGTTGCCACAGGGGCTACGACAGGAACTTTTGCATCATCGGCGATTTTGGTAAGTGCCATAGTGTTAGTAGAGGTTAAAGCTCCAATAATTGCACTGACCTTGTCAGATGAGATAAGTTTGGTAGCAGCATTTGCAGATTCAATTTTGTCAGATTTGTTATCTAATAAAATAACCTTAACAGTATCACCATTTTTAAGTTTAGGGTTAAGGCTGTGAGCAAGATTTAAACCTTTTACAGCATGTTGCCCGAAACCACCAATTGGACCACTCATTGGCATAACAACACCAATTTTAATTTCTTTTGTATGTCCTGTTGATATAAAAAGCAAAGACAAAACAAGAATACTCATAAGTTTATTCATATAAAATTCTCCAAAGTAAAAAAAATGAGAAGTATAACATATAAAATAAAAACAATTGGTTTAATTTGTTGTAAAAATAAAATAGTAAGATGTTATCATCAATTATCACTTAAATTATGAGAGACCTTTGCATAATTCAACCACAATTTATAACAACAATAAAATGCACCTATTTTACCAAAAAATTCGTCAAAGGACTTGCCATTTTCCTCATTTTTTAATAAAATATGCACTATTTTCTTATTATTCTAAATCGCACTTGAATTATGCAAAGGTCTCTATGAAAATTTTTATGAGTTTGTCTTTATTTTTGTAGAAAATATATTACTTGTTGTCGGTTACCAGTAAAAATTATTTTATCTTTTTTGTTATCTAATTGATGTTGATACAAAGGATCATAATATTTATCGGTTAAGAGATTTATAATTTGTATAAAAGATTTTTTATCTTGATTCATAAGTGCAGGCTCTAATAAGCTTTTTATTTGTTGGTGTAATCCTCCTCCTAACCTATCTTTAATTTTATCTATTCCGTTGTGCCAAAAGTCTTTAAATTTAACTTGTGATGTCCTTTTATCAAAGTAATTTTCAAAATCTTTGATTTTATCAGTAACATAACTTTGATATAAATTATTAAGTCGAATGTTTTTGTCTTCTTTTAAAATGACTAATGGTGATTGTTGTTTTTTTTGCCAAAAAACATAGGGCAAGTTTATTTTACCAATTTTTGCACTCTCATCTTCAATTATTATTTTTTTATGATTGATTTTCATAAGATTTGTAATCAAAGAATTTTCAAAATTTATCTGTTTAGGTTGTGCTGTCGCATAATTACCAAAAACCGACCCCTTATGGTTTGCTAATTTTTCCAGATCAAGGGAGTTATTAACTTCCGGTAAAATAGTTGTTTTATTTACTCCGGTAAGACCACCTATAACGACAAATTCTTTATTGATGCAAATATCATCTAATTGTTGCAATAAATATTGGCGCAAGGCTTTAAAGCCACCTTCAATACGAGGCATTTTTATGCCATAGTCGGTGAGCCATTGTTGAGATATTTTTGATCTTTGTCCTCCACGAGCACAATATAAATAAGCATTTTTATGTTGTTGAAAAAATCTATCCCAAGATTGTTGTCTATGTGTAATTTTTTGATTATCAAAAATACTGTATCCTAAATCCATGGCTTTTTTTTTGCCGTATTTTTTGTAACAAATACCAATTTGCTCCCGTTGTTTATTGTTTAATAATGGTATATTGATTGAATTTGGTAATGCTCCCTTAACAAATTCAATAGGTGCGCGGACATCAAGCAGAGGAATGTTGTTTTTAAATATAATATCAAAATTATTTTTACTAATATAATCGTGTTTAACTCTCATATTGCAAGCATATATTGGCGATAATATCTAAGCTCTGCGATTGAATCTTTTATGTCATCCATAGCCTGATGTTTAGATTGTTTATAAAAACCTACTTGGATTTGTGGCTGCCATCTTTTTGATAATTCTTTAAGAGTGCTAACATCTAAGTTACGATAGTGAAAATAATCTAATAGTTTAGGCATTTGTCTTGCCATAAATCTGCGATCTTGACAGATTGAATTTCCGCACATAGGAGATGCCTGTTTATTGACATATTTTTTTAAAAATTGCAGAGTCATTTTTTGAGCATCATCCAAGGTATGATGGCTTTGTGTAATTCTTTTCACCAAGCCTGATTTTGTATGATGCTCGGTATTCCATTTATTCATTTTTTCTAATTTTTCCGGAGCGGTAGATATAGCAATGATAGGTCCCTCTGCTATTACATTAAGCTCTGAATTTGTAACAATGGTGGCAATTTCAATAATGCTATCAGAAAAAGTATCAAGACCTGTCATCTCCAAGTCGATCCAAACTAAATTTTTATCCTTGTTCATAGGTGGAATGATAGAAATCAAAAAAAGAAATAATAGCACAATAATAAAAAAATAAAAATAAGTTTGAACTTATTGTATGATAGGCGACTCTTATTGTTTTTTATTTTGAGACTTTTACATAAACCAAGTGATATTTTAGAGAATTCAGAAAAATAGTGTATTTTTATAGCAAAAATGAGGAATGTGGCAAGTCCTCTGACTAATTTTTACTATAAAAAGGCATATTTTGTGTGTTTTATAAACAATTCTTGATTTATGCAACGGCCTCATTTTATTGGATTTAAATTTTATGAATACTAAAAATATTGTTATAATTATTTTTTCCGTGCTGTTGAGTTTTGTTGTTAATGCCAAAGATTATGGAGGCTTTAATCCTGAAGGTTTCCGCACCTTAAAAACCCAACCTATTACAACAGCCAAACCAGGTGAGACAAAAAAACAAAAAGTACAGGAGTTTTTTTGGTATGGTTGCCCCCATTGCTCTAATTTTATGCCTTATTTACACGAGTGGGAGAAAACAAAATCAGATGATACAGAGTTAGATATTATTCCTGTTATTTTTCGTCCAAATTTTGAAAATCATGCCAGAGCATTTTATGCTGCCAAACAATTAAATTCTTTGGATAAATTTCACGAACCTTTTTTTGAACTATGGAATAAAAAAAACATAAAATTGTATGATAAAAATAAAATTGCAGACTTTGCTGCCGAGCAAGGAATAGATAGAGATAAATTTTTAGATGCTATGTTTTCATTTAATACAGAAACGCAAATCCGTAAAGCAAAATTTTTGCAAAAAAAATATCAAATTGATGGTGTGCCAACTGTTGTCATTAACGAAAAATTTGTAACCTCTGCTACCGAAGCTGGCGGCACTCACGAAGGTGTGATAGAGGTCATAAAAAAATTATTAGACAATACACGGCAGAAAAAATGATTAAATTAAAAGCTTTATTTTTCACATCTTTATTTTTTATAAGTTTTAATTTGCAAGCCTCGGAACCTTTGATTGACGCCAAATGGTTAGCTGATAATTTAACTAATAAAAACATTCATATTATTGATATATTGCCTCAAAATATATATAAAAAAGCACATATTAAAGGCTCAATAAATTCATCATACAATATTTGGAGAGTTAAAGGTTTGTTGCCATCTGCTGCTTATTTGCAAAAATTACTGCAATCTTTGGGCATAGATGAGACAAAACATATAGTGTTGGTAGATTTAGGAAGAGGTGCCGGAGGAGTCGCAGCTGTGTCCCGCATCTACTGGACTTTAAAAGTTGCAGGCCTTAATAATGTTTCAATCTTAAATGGTGGCCTGACAGAATGGATGAAATATTTTCCCAAAAAAATAGAGCAACAAGAAAATAAACCCTCTCCATCATCCTATGTTGTAAGAATCCAAAAAGAATACCTGGTAGACAAAAACGATATCCAAAAAGCATTAAATAGCAACACTATAATAATTGATAGTCGCTCACCTGAGGAATACTTGTCTCTTTATCCGCCATCACCAAAAGAAAGATCAGGTAGACTAAAAGGAGCAATAAACATTAATTATTCTTATCTTGCCCAAGCAGGAAGTGGCTTGATTCACAACAAAAAAAACTTAAAAAAAATATATAATTTTTTTGGTGTAGATACTCAAAAAAAACAAGTATCATATTGTCACACAGGACACAGAACAGCATTACAATGGTTTGTTATGCATGAAATTTTTAACAATAAACAAGCTTATCTTTATGATGGTTCTATGGCAGAGTGGGCACCTGACAAGTCACTGCCTTTGGAAAATACATTAGGAATATATTGAGACCTTTGCACAAATCAAGCACAATTTATAAAACACATAAAATGCGCCTTTTTATAGCAAAAATTCGTCAAATAGCAAGCTATTTTCCTCATTTTTACGGTAAAAATACACTATTTTTTGCATTCTCTAAACAGCACTTGATTTATGCAAAGGTCTCATATTGATAACATCAAGATTTTATTTGCCACAAAAAATACAAAAAAACAAAACATATGAAAATAATTGTTTGTATCAACATCTTATAAGAGTTTTACGGATTAGAACAAATGATAGGTTTGTTGTTTTTAATGGTGACGGTTTTGATTATGCTTGCCAAATTAAAGACATAAACAAAAAACAAATAAAATTTACAGTAACGGAAAGTATAAAAAATAACAATGAGTCTAATTTAAAAATAACTCTTTATTTGCAAATATCTCAAAGATCAAAATTTGAATACAGTATTCAAAAAGCTACAGAATTAGGAGTTTTCGCTATAACTCCTATTGTGGGCGATAAAAATAACCATAAGCTCAATAAATCACGAATTGAAAAAATCATCATAAGTTCTTGTGAGCAATCTCAAAGAGCCGTTATTCCAAAACTCAACAACCCTCTTAAAATAAGTGATGTAACCATAGAAAATTCTGATAATAAGTTTATTCTTCATCCTTGTTGTGGGGCAAAATTATTAAGTGAATGTAGAATAAAAAAAGATCAAGAAATATCTTTGATAATTGGGTCCCAAAGTGGCTTTTCAGCACAAGAGATAGAAGTAAGTCAAAAAAATGGCTGGCAATTAGCAAGCTTAGGCAATAGGGTTCTTCGCACAGAAACTGCACCCATAGTTGCACTTACAGTTTTGCAGACCATATACGGAGACATATAATGAGACCTTTGCATAATGAGGCTTTTTGATAAATTAACAGTCGATACCATACCATACAAAATAAGTTTGAATTAAAATATAGTTTATTTTTTTTGCAAAAAATTGATTCAAATCAAAATACTGCCTATTTTCTATGGGTTAACTAATCTAATACAAAAAACATTGATGTATATCAATATTTTTAAACATGAAAAAGATACAATTCGCAGATGTTATCTCGAAGAGATTTTTTAAGAGGGAAAAAAGGTAATTCAATATATCCTCCTTGGGCGATTTCTACTTTTATTGATGTTTGTAATCGTTGCGGTGATTGTGTTAATGTTTGCCCTTTAAAGATAATTAAAATTGGTGGTGGCGGTTATCCGGTTGTTGATTTTAATATTGGCGGTTGTGATTTTTGCCAAAAATGTGTTGAGGTATGCCAAGGTCAAACCCAGGCTTTATCACTAAAAAGTTTAGATAATCCTGCTTGGAGTATGCAACTTGTTATAACTGACAAGTGTATATTAGATAAAGGAATTCATTGTCGCAGTTGTGAAGAATCATGTGATGTGGGAGCGATAATATATAAAATGAAAAAACAGGATATGAAGGTTATGGGGGATATTATCATAGATAATGAAAAATGCACAAATTGTGGTTATTGTGTTAGTGTGTGTCCTACTAATGCCATTGAATTTAAAACAACAGAAAGATGATAATAGATGGTAAGATAGATGGTAAAAACGACAGCAACAGTAGCAGTTTATCTGGTGCTTTGGTGCATGCAGACCTTAAAAAAATAGACCAAATTAAAAAAGATATTTTGGCTTTTGAGGGCGTTGAGATACATGCAGTAGATGAAAATGGTAAAATAGTTATCACAATTGAGGAGAGAGGTGGCAACAAAATAATGGCAAATACTTTAATTTCCATTCAAGATATAGAAGGTGTTTATTCAGCATCTTTGATATATGAGTATTCAGGCGACGATTTGGATGAATAAAATTTAAAAATTAAGTTAATAATTTCAAGAGTCAGTTTTAGTTTTTTAAAATTTGGGGTTTGAAACTATTTACTATCTAATTAAAAAGAGGCAATAAAAATGAAACTTTCAAGACGTGATTTTATTAAAAATAATGCAATCGCATCGACCGCAGCTGTCGCAGGAATCACAATTCCTGGTATCAGTGTAGTTGAGGCAGGAAGCAAAACAGAGCTTCGTTGGGATAAAGCTGCTTGTCGTTTTTGTGGCACAGGTTGCTCGGTTTTAGTCGGCACTCACAAAGGGCGTGTTGTGGCATCACAAGGCGATCCTGATTCTCCGGTTAATCGTGGTCTAAACTGTATCAAGGGTTATTTTTTATCAAAAATTATGTATGGTAAGGATCGACTCACCAAACCATTATTGCGAAAAACCGATGGCAAGTATGATAAAAATGGTAAATTTGAAGAGGTTTCATGGGATGAGGCTTTTACTGTGATGGCTGATAAATTCAAAACCACCCTAAAGGAAAAAGGTCCGACTGCTGTTGGTATGTTTGGCTCTGGTCAATGGACAGTTTGGGAAGGATATGCCGCCGCTAAACTATATAAGGCAGGTTTTCGCTCTAATAATATCGACCCTAATGCTCGTCACTGTATGGCATCTGCTGTCGCAGGATTTATGCGAACTTTTGGAGCAGATGAACCGATGGGTTGTTATGATGACTTAGAAAACGCAGATGCTTTTGTTCTGTGGGGGCCTAATATGGCAGAAATGCATCCTATTTTATGGTCACGTTTGACTGACAGACGCTTGACTCACAAAGGCTGTGAGGTTCATGTTATGTCAACCTACAAACATCGTTCTTTTGAATTATCCGATAATGATCTTATTTTTAAACCCCAAACAGATTTAATAATTGCTAACTATATTGCTAACTATGTAGTTCAAAACGGCGGTGTCAATAAAGAATTTGTTGAGAAACATGTAAATTTAAGATTAGGTAACACTGATATAGGTTATGGCTTACGTCCTGAGCATCCATTAGAGAAAAAAGCTAAAAACAACAAAAAACGCAAAGATACTGTTGGCTCCAAACCCATGACATTTGAAGAATACACTAAGTTTCTATCTGATTATGATTTGGATAGCACATCAGAGAAAACAGGTGTGCCAAAAGAAAACCTCTTAAAGCTTGCAAAATTATTCAACGACCCTAAAAAGAAAATAACATCTTACTGGACTATGGGTATGAATCAACATACTCGTGGCACCTGGATAAATAATCTTGTTTATAATATTCATTTGTTAACTGGTAAAATATCAGAACCAGGTTCTGGTCCATTTTCTTTAACAGGGCAACCATCCGCCTGTGGCACAGCTCGTGAGGTTGGCACATTTGCCCATCGTTTGCCTGCTGATTTGGTTGTTATGAAAAAACCTCATAGAGATTTTAGTGAAAAAGTTTGGAAGTTACCAGAGGGCACAATCCCTAAAAAACCAGGCTTTCATGCTGTGTTGCAAAATCGAAAACTCAAAGATGGTAAGTTAAATGCTTATTGGGTGCAATGTACCAACAATATGCAAGCGGCTCCTAATATGAACGAAGAGTCATATCCTGGATATCGCAACCCTAAAAACTTTATTGTGGTATCAGACCCTTATCCCACTGTGACTGCAATGGCAGCTGATTTAATTCTGCCTACTGCTATGTGGACCGAAAAAGAGGGCGCTTATGGTAATGCTGAGAGACGAACTCAATTTTGGCGCGAGCAAGTGCAAGCACCTGGTGAATCAAAGTCTGATTTATGGCAAGTTATGGAATTTTCAAAAAGATTTAAAGTAGAAGAGGTATGGCCTGCGGATTTAATAGCTAAGAAACCTGAGTATGCTGGAAAAACTTTATATGAAGTTTTATATAAAAACGGTCAAGTTGATAAGTATCCTACCCAAGAGGTCAAAGATAGTCGTGGTAATGTTTATCAAAATCATGAAATGGCTGATTTTGGTTTTTATGTGCAAAAAGGATTGTATGAAGAGTATCGCATCTTTGGCTTAAAGGGACCCAAAAAAGGCCATGATTTAGCAGAATTTGATGCTTATCATAAATCTCGTGGCTTAAGGTGGCCTGTCGTTGATGGCAAAGAGACTCTATGGCGTTATCGTGAGGGTTATGATCCATTCGTTAAAAAAGGAGCCGGAGTTGAATTTTATGGCTACAAAGATGGTAAAGCTAAGATTTTTGCTCTACCATATGAGCCACCAGCAGAATCTCCTGACAAAGAATTTGATTTGTGGTTATGCACAGGGCGAGTATTAGAGCATTGGCATTCAGGTTCTATGACCCAGCGTGTGCCAGAGTTATATCGTGCCGTGCCAGATGCTAAGGTATTTATGCACCCTGATGATGCTAAGGCTCGCAAATTAAGACGAGGTATGAAAGCTAAAATTGAATCTCGTCGTGGTTTTATTACCGTCAATGTTGAAACTCGTGGTCGCAATAAACCACCGAAGGGTTTAGTTTTTATCCCTTGGTTTGATGCTCGTCACTTAGTTAATAAATTGACCTTAGATGCCACGTGTCCGATTTCAAAAGAGACAGACTTTAAAAAGTGTGCAATTAAAATTAGTAAGGCATAAGCGATATAATTATAAAAACTTGGGGTAAAATTATTTTTACCCTAAGTGTAATTTTTATTTTTAACCATGACAAAAGAAGAAAAAGCAAGACGCAAATTTATATCAGATACAATTAAGACCGTTTGTGGAGTAAGTTTGCTTGGGATGGGAGCAGGACTATATTCTAATTCTGCAAGTTCCTTGCCTGCTGATATTTTACGGCCACCTGGGGCTTTAAAAGAGAATGATTTTTTATCAGCTTGTATCCGTTGTGGTTTATGTGTCCGAGATTGTCCGTATAATATGTTGTTTTTAGGAAAGCCTGAGCAAAAAGTAGCAACTGGAACACCATATTTTATAGCTCGCACGAAACCCTGTGAGATGTGTGATGATATACCCTGTGTCAAAGCATGTCCTACCGGAGCCTTGGATCATTCTTTAACAAATATCGATGATTCTCGAATGGGTTTAGCTGTATTAGTTGATCAAGAAACTTGTTTGGCTTTTTTAGGATTGAGATGTGAGGTATGTTATCAAGTATGTCCGATAGCGGATAAAGCCATAACATTAGAAAAACAACACAATATAAGGTCGGGGCGACACAGTTTGTTTTTGCCAAGAGTGCATTCAGATTATTGCACAGGATGTGGTAAATGTGAACAAGCTTGTGTTATGGCAGAGCCTGCGATTAAAATTTTACCGCATAGATTAGCAAAAGGACATATAGGGGATCATTATAGATTGGGCTGGCAAGAAAAAGAAAAAGCAGGAGGTAGTTTAGTGTCTCCTGATGCTAAAAGGGAATATAATTTGCCAGAGGGTGTAGTCTATGATTACGAAACAGGTGGAGTTACCGAAAAAGATAGTCCATTTTCTAAAAATCCCATGGATACTCTCAATAAATAAAAATAATGGATAGTGAGAAGCAAAAAAATAAAAGAGGGTTTTTAAAAGAAAATAAATGGCTGATAATGAGAAGACTATCTCAGGTTTTAATTCTCTTGTTGTTTTTAATCGGTCCATGGTTTGGAGTTTGGATAGTTAAGGGATCTCTTGCATCATCCTTGACTTTGGATTTTTTACCATTAACAGATCCTTTTATCCTCTTGCAATCGGTATTTGCAGGCTTTATTACAGATGGCAAGGCTGTGATGGGAGCAGGTATAGTTTTAGTTTTTTATGCAATAGTTGGTGGTAGAGTATATTGTTCTTGGGTGTGTCCTGTTAATATAGTAACAGATGCAGCTCACTGGTTAAGGCATAAATTAAACATTACAGGATCTGTGCCACTTGATAAAAATATAAGATTTTGGGTCGTTGTTTTATCGCTGATGTTAGCTCCCATAACTGGGATGATAGTTTGGGAACTTGTTAATCCTGTGACTATGTTGTTTAGAGGATTGGTGTTTGGATTGGGATTTGCTTGGGTTTTTGTGGTAGCAGTTTTCTTGTTAGATTTTGCTATATCTCAACGTGCATGGTGTGGAAAACTTTGTCCTGTTGGTGCTTTTTATAATTTGGTTGGCAAAGTTAGCCTGATAAAAGTAAATGCCTTTAATAGGGACGATTGTGATGATTGTATGGACTGTTATCAAGTGTGTCCGGAGCCACAAATATTAAAACCAGTTTTGAAAGGTGAGAGCAAATCAACACTTATTAATGATTCAGCATGCACTAATTGTGGTAGATGTATAGATGTATGCGAGCCAAAGGTTTTTAAAATTGGTTGGCGTTTTTAGAAAAGTCATTGTTTTTTTTTGATGGTTTTAATCATAAATAATGATTTTTAGTAAATTAGGTTAAAGATTCTATTCTTTAAGGTTTGTTTAATTTTAACGAATTTTAAAGCATAGAGTCTGATAATTTTATCTTTTTAAGGAGTTTTATAATGAAAAAAATAATATTTGTAGTAACTTTAATATTTGGTTTTATGGCTATTGCACAGGCTGAGATTCAGTCCTTGCGTGGCACAAATGCACTGGATAAAACAAACACTAAAACTGATTTGAAAAAAGTGCAACCTGATCGTGACACTATCCCTCGTGCTTATGTGCAACAACCACCTATGGTGCCTCATAGTGTTGATAAATATAGCATTAATTTAAAAAACAACAAGTGTATGGATTGTCATAGCTGGGATAAGTATAAAGAGGAGAAGGCTACCAAAATAAGCAGAACTCATTTTACAGATCGCGATGGCAATGATAGTGGCTCTGTCGATGGTAGTAGATATTTTTGCAATCAATGTCATGCTCCCCAGGTAGATGCTAAGCCTTTGGTTGAAAACACTTTTACCCCTATGTCTAATATTCAAAAATAGGAAAATAGATTTTAATTTTAATAGAGTTTTTGTAACGATTCATTGTTTATGCAAAGACTTCAATAAGGAGATAATTTAATATGGGAATATTTACTAAATTAAAGAAACCGTCTACCATGTCATTAGGCTTGTTGATGATTATTGGAATCATCATGGGTGTTATATTATGGGGCGGTTTTAATACTGCGATGGAGATGACAAATAATGAAGAATTTTGTATATCTTGTCATGAAATGCGTGATAATGTTTATGAGGAGTATAAAGAAACAGTGCATTATAATAATGCCTCTGGTGTTCGTGCTACCTGTCCTGATTGTCATGTACCCAAAGAGTGGATTTATAAAGTTAAAAGGAAGATTGAAGCATCAAGCGAATTGTTTCATAAAGCTTTGGGTACAATTGATACCAAAGAAAAGTTTGAAAAACATCGTTTAGAAATGGCACAAAGAGTATGGGACACAATGAAAAGCACGGATTCCAGAGAATGCCGCAACTGCCACGAAGAGATGTCTATGGATTTTGAAAAACAAGGTCGCCGTGCAATGAATCGACACTCCGAGGGCTTAGATGAGAATAAAACCTGTATTGATTGCCATAAAGGTGTAGCTCATCAACTTCCAGCTGGCATTAAAAACTAAGTTATGTTTTGAATGGATGCAAGGCAACCAGTTGAAAATTACTGGTTGCACTTATTTTATAATTGTATTTAAAATAATAACAACACCAAAAAATATTAATATTTTTATATGTTGTATAAAAATTGTCAAAAAATCATCAAATTTTAATAACTACAAAAACCAAAGCATACCATCTGCATGATGATGAATGCATTGAGTTAATGTGCTTTGTTTTAAAAAAGATGAAACAAAATAAAGCTAATTTGTCGCTATCATATGTTACCACCAAACAAATAACCGCTTATAATTTTCAATATCGCAATAAAAAAACTCCTACAAATGTTTTGTCTTTTACTGCAGATTTACCTGCTGATATTGCCGATAAATTAGAATATAAACCCATAGGTGATATAGTTATTTGTCCACAAATCATAAATATGGAAGCCAAAAAACAAAAGAAAATAACAGATTACCATCACAAACATATTATAATACACTCTTTATTGCATTTATTGGGCTATGACCACATTACGAATAATGATGCAAAAATAATGGAGAGTATAGAAATAAAATTATTATCTAAGGTAGGTATAAAAAATCCATATGAGTGTTAAAATAAAAATCCAAGCAAAATTTTTAAAGATTCTTAAAAAAATTTTTGATTTTAGAATAAAAAATACCAGCGATATTTATGATTTACTTACAAAGGCCCATCAAAATAACATTATTGACGATGAATCTTTGAATATGTTGGAAGGCGTTTTAAGTGTCTCAACCCTGCAAGCGCGCGACCTTATGATACCAAGAAATAAAATGATAACCGTTGATGAATCTTGCTTGTTTGATGAGGTATTAAAAATTGTCATAAAATCAGGGCATTCAAGGTTTCCTGTTTTATCTAAAAATAAAAATGAAATCATAGGAATAATGCTTGCCAAGGATTTATTAAATTACAAAGCAAATAATGCACCTTCTATGCAGATGAGCGACACTATGAGACCTGCTAAAATAATCCCAGAAAGTCGTCCTTTAAATTTTTTGTTAAAAGATTTCAGAACCAATCGTAACCATATGGCAATAGTTATTGACGAATATGCAACAGTTACAGGGCTTATCACTATTGAAGATGTTTTGGAGCAAATAGTTGGCAGAATTGATGATGAATATGACATTGATAACAAAAATAATATTACCTCGCATTCTGATAATCTTTGGAGTGTTGATGCCACAACTACGATTAATGAATTTAATAAATATTTTTTAACTAATCTTGATGCTGGGGTTTATGACACCATTGGTGGTTTGTTATTAAACGAATTTAAATCAATCCCCAAGCCTGGCGACAAAAAGAAAATCGGCTTATTAAATTTTAAAATTTTAAAATCAGATACTCGTCGTATTCGTATTATTCAGGTTCAAAAATAATGATAAAACTGCTCGTATTATCGTTATTTGCAGGTCTTATTTATGTTTTTTCGTTCTCTCCTTTTGACCATAACCTGACCACCTTTGTTAGTATAATAATATTTTTTTATGCTTTACAGAAATCTCCCACCATAAAATTAAGTTTTTTTATCGGTTGGTTGTATGGTATAGGCTTGTATGGTGGCGGAATCCACTGGGTATATTATAGCATCAGCACATTCGGTGAAGAAATTGCACCGATCGCAGGAGTTCTTACATTTGTTTTTATCATAACATTGGGCTTGGTTTATGCTGTTTTTGCTCTGTTTTATTTTTATATAAATAAAAAAATAACCGCAAATTATGATTATTTATTACTTCCTCTATTATGGTTTTGGTTTGAGATTTTAAGGAGTTGGATTTTTACAGGGTTTCCTTGGGTGCTGGCAGGTTCCGGACAAATTGACGGTTTTTTGAAATCTTATCTACCTGTTGTTGGAGTCTACGGAGTTAGTTTTATCATAGCATTTTTGTCATATGTCATATTGTCACTGTTGTTGCCTATCATAAAAAAAGAATACAATTTTTTTTATTGCATACAAACGAAAGTGTTGGTATTTTTTAGTGTAATTATATTGTTATTTGCATGGGGTTTAAATGACATAAGCTGGACACAAAAAGATAACAAAACATTGAATGCTGCCATCATTCAAGCCAACATCAAACAAGAGATTAAATTTAGCAAAGAACGTTTAAAAAATTCACTTGATATCTATACTAAGATGAGCATGGAGCAGCCACAAGAGATAGAGCTTGTCGTCTGGCCTGAGACGGCAATTGCAACTTTTTACCACAGAAAAAAAGACCATTTAAAAAATCTACAACAAAAATTATCTCCTATAACAATAATCAGTGGAATTTTTACTAAAAATAAAAATAATGGGGAATACTACAATAGCGCTATAAAACTAAGCCATCCTGTGCAAACATATTCAAAAGAGCAATTAGTTCCATTCGGAGAATATATGCCACTTAAAGAAATTTTTGATTTTTTTAAAAAATATATAAATATTCCTATGTCAAATTTACGCCCTCATTCCAAAAATCAAAAACCAATTTATGTCAAAGGTATTGCTATCGATATGAGTATCTGTTATGAATCAGCCTATACTCTCGATTTATACCAAAGAGTATCAGGTAGAAGTTTAATGATAAATATCAGCAATGATGCTTGGTTTGGAGATTCAATTGCACCTGCCCAACATCTGCAAATAGCTCGCACTCGTGCCAAAGAATACGGCAGACAAATGATTCGCTCGACTAATAATGGAATATCTGCTTTCATAGATGAAAAAGGAAAAATAATAAAAAAGACTTCGCAGTTTAAAAAGCAGACAATAAGTAACAAAATGCAAACATTCAGAGGACAGACACCATTTATGAAATTTGGTATCATGCCTATGTATGCTCTAAGTATATTATTTTTGTTATTACTGACTCTTAATTTATTTCGCAATAAAGATATGGCCTAATATCTCATCTCATTATTTTGTTAATTACTAATTTTTAGCTTTGACAGAGTCTCATTTAATACAGTCCTAATTTTTTTTCAAGGTAGTGAATGTTAGCACCGCCTTGGATAAAAGCGGTATCTTTGATGATACGTTTTTGCAGATTTATGTTTGTTTTTATTCCATCAATAACAAGCTCATCAAGGGCACCACTGATACGATTTATGGCGGTTAATCGATCACATCCGTGGGAGATTAGTTTGCCTATCATTGAATCATAATGCGGTGGGACTGTATAACCATTATAAAGATGGGTATCCATTCTGATGCCAGGTCCACCTGGAGCATGGTAAGATTTTATTTTGCCAGGAGAGGGCATAAAGGTTTCTGAATCCTCGGCATTTATCCGACATTCAATCGCACAACCTCTGACTTTTATATCATGTTGTTGGTAGGATAACTCATCACCATTGGCGATTTTTAACTGCTCTTTGATAATATCAACTCCGGTTATCATCTCGGTGACAGGGTGTTCTACTTGCACGCGAGTATTCATCTCAATAAAATAAAACTCGCCATTTTCATATAAAAATTCAAAAGTGCCGGCACCGTGATAAGCTATTTTAGTGCAAGCTTCAGCACATCTTCTGCCGATTTTGTCTCTTTGTTCTGCTGTGATGCCAGGGGCTGGGGCTTCCTCTACTACTTTTTGATGACGTCTTTGCATCGAGCAATCTCGCTCGGCCAGATGAATAGCATTACCGTGTTGGTCTGATAAAACTTGAAACTCTACATGACGCGGATTTTCAAGATATTTTTCCATATACACCACATCATTATTAAAAGCGACCGCTGCTTCTTGGCGGGTAAGATTTATCGAGTTTTGCAAAGATGCCTCGCTGTGCACGACTCGCATCCCACGACCGCCACCGCCACCTGAGGCTTTTATTATAATCGGATAGCCGATTTCACGGGCAATTTTTGCATTCTTTTTTTGGTTGTTGTCTAAGGGTGCATTCGAACCTGGCACACAAGGCACACCTGCTTTTTTCATCGCATTGATAGCGGATACCTTGTCTCCCATAATACGGATTACATCGGCAGTAGGGCCGATAAATTTAAAACCAGAGGAGGCGACTGCATCAGCAAAATCTGCATTTTCTGATAAAAACCCATATCCTGGATGAATAGCAACAGCATCTGTGACCTCGGCGGCGGAGATTATACGAGGGATATTAAGATAACTCTCCAAAGATGGGGCAGGACCGATACATACTGCCTCATCGGCAAGACGAACATGTTTTAAGTCGCGGTCTGCCTCGGAGTGGACGGCTACGGTTTTGATTCCCATTTCACGGCAAGCTCGCAAAATGCGCAAAGCAATTTCACCACGATTTGCTATTACTACTTTTGATAACATAATATTACTCTACAATAAATAAGGGTTGATTAAATTCAACAGGTTGGGCGTTTTCAACAAGAATGGATTTAACTGTGCCTGAAACTTCTGCCTCAATTTGGTTGAGGATTTTCATAGCCTCAATGATGCAAATTGTATCTCCTTTATTGATTTTTTGTCCTATTTTTACAAAAGAGGGTGCGTCAGGTGACGGTGAGTTATAAAAAGTGCCAACCATAGGGGATTTAATCTGGTTATCATCTGATGCAATATTATCTCCTACATTGGATGATGGTTGTGTTGGTTGGATTGCAGGATCTAGTTGATTTGTTGTCACAGGGGTAAGAGCAGGTGGGACAACTGTCACAGGGGCTACATTTTGAGTGATACGGCTAATGCGAACAGATTCTTCGCCCTCTTTAATTTCTATCTCAGCAATATCTGAGTTTGAAATAGTTTCAATTAGTTTTTTTACTTTACGAATATCCATAGTTTTTTCCTAAAAATTTAATTTGTTTCAAATAATTGGTTGCTCTATGTAATGCTTAGCTGCATTCATAGCAGCAGTATAACCATATGCACCAAACCCACTTATGACTGCCAAAGCAATATCGGATAAATATGATTTATGACGAAAACTCTCTCTTGTGAAAATGTTTGTCAAATGGACTTCTATAAATGGTATGTTAACCGACAACAAAGCATCTCTTATTGCCACTGATGTATGAGTCCATGCAGCAGGATTGATGATAATAAAATCAACATTGTCGGCTGTATGAATTTTTTCAATTAAATTAGCTTCACTATTAGTTTGAAAAAAGTCTATAATAGCCCATTCTTGTTGCATTTGTTTTTCTATATCGGTCAATGTTGTGCTGCCATATAAAATAGGCTCTCTTTTGCCAAGCATGTTTAAATTTGGACCATTCAGGACTAATATTTTTTTTTTACTCATTTTAAAAAGATAAAGAACAATAGCGACAATTATAATCTTTTTTTATCAAAAAGCAAATATTTTATGCAAATTTCTATAATTCAACCAGATGATTTCCATCTTCATTTAAGAGATAGTGCTCTTTTAAAACTCACTGTGCCTTCTGTTGCCAAAACTTTTGCTCGTGCTATTGTTATGCCGAACCTTGATCCTATCTTGGATAACATTAAATCTATCCATAATTACTATAATAGAATCCAACAAAATATTCCTCATAACAATTCTTTTGAGCCTTTGATGAGCTTGTATCTAACGAACAAAATTACGACAGAACAAATGACAGCAATAATTCGCTCTAAAAAAGTTTTTGCCATAAAGTTATACCCATCGGGAGTGACAACTAATTCACAGGACGGTATAAAAAATATTAAAAACCTATATCAGCTGTTTGAAATAATGCAAAAATATGATATGCCTTTGATGATTCACGGCGAATCATCCGATGAAAAAGTGGATATTTTTGATAGAGAAGCCGTTTTTATTGATAAGGAATTAACCGATATTGTTGATAAATTTCCAGATTTAAGAATTGTTTTAGAGCATATTAGCACCAAAGAAGCCGTGGATTTTATTAAAGCATCAAGTGATAATATAGCAGCCACCATCACACCTCAACATCTTATGTATAATCGTAATAAAATATTATCAGGTGGTATCAAGCCTCATTATTACTGCTTGCCGATTTTAAAAAAAGAGTCTCATCGTTTATCTTTAATCCAAGCTGCGACCAGCGGTAGTAATAAATTTTTTGCAGGCACAGATTCTGCCCCTCATCTTCAAAATAACAAAGAAAATAGTTGCGGTTGTGCAGGTTGTTTCACCTCACCTTTTGCTTTGGAACTATATGCCCAAATATTTAATGATAACAATAAAATAGATAGATTAGAAAATTTTATCTCAATTGTGGGGGCAAAATTTTATCAGCTACCAATAAATAAAAATAAAATAATTATTAGCAAAACCTGCCAAACAATAGCAACAAACTATGCCACAGATGATGGTGACATAATCCCTTTTATGGCAGGACAAAAAATAAAATTTACCTGCCATCTTGAAAAATCAATAACAACCTCTATATAAAACAGTTAGTAACAAATATAGTTGCTTGTTTAATTTAGAGACCTTTGCATAATTCAAGTGCGATTTAGAATAATAAGAAAATAGTGCATATTTTATTAAAAAATGAGGAAAATAACTAGTTATTTGACGAGTTTTTTGACAAAATAGGTGCATTTTATTGTTGTTATAAATTGTGGTTGAATTATGCAAAGGTCTCATTTAACTTTAATTTTATTTTTTATAGGAGCATGTAAATGAAAATCAGACCGTTATACGACAATATATTAGTCGAGCGAACAGAGGAAGAAAAACAAAGTGCAGGTGGCATAATAATTCCAGATTCTGCCACAGAAAAACCCAGCCGTGGCAAAATTACTGCCGTAGGTAAAGGCAAAAAAACATCAAAAGGTGATATTGTATCTTTGGATGTTAAAGTAGGAGATGAGGTGTTGTTTGGCAAGTATGCAGGCAACGAGGTAAAATTAGATGGTGTTGAATATCTTGTTATGAAAGAGTCCGACATTGTAGCCGTTATTGATAAATAATAATTAAGGAGAATATATAAAATGAGTGCAAAAGACGTAAAATTTGGCAATGATGCCCGTGCTAGGATGGCAGCAGGTGTTGATTTATTAGCAAATGCGGTAAAAGTCACCTTAGGTCCTAAGGGACGTAATGTAGTGCTTGATAAATCATTCGGTGCACCGACTGTCACCAAAGATGGTGTATCTGTTGCCAAAGAAATTGAATTATCTGATAAATATGAAAATATGGGAGCCCAGATGTTAAAAGAGGTTGCCTCACAAACATCAGATGTAGCAGGAGATGGCACAACAACTGCCACGGTTTTAGGGCAGGCGATAGTTCGTGAAGGCTTAAAATCAGTCGCAGCTGGGATGAACCCTATGGACCTTAAAAGAGGCATAGATAAAGCCGTAGCTGCCACAGTTGAAAAACTAAAAACATTCTCTGTGCCATGTGATGATGCAAAATCAATCTCTCAGGTTGGAATGATATCGGCGAACTCTGATACAGAGATTGGCACAATAATCGCAGATGCGATGGATAAGGTTGGTAAAACCGGAGTTATCACCGTTGAAGAGGGAACTTCTTTAAATAATGAATTAGATGTAGTGGAAGGAATGCAATTTGACCGTGGTTATTTATCACCATATTTTATCAACAACCAAGAAAATATGGAAGCTGTGTTAGAAGAGCCATATATTTTATTGTTTGACAAAAAAATATCTAATATTAACGAATTATTACCATTGTTAGAAGCCGTTGCCAAAGAATCAAAACCATTGCTTATTGTCGCAGAGGATATTGAAGGACAGGCGCTTGCCACTTTGGTAGTTAATGCTATGCGTGGCATTGTAAAAGTTTGTGCGGTAAAGGCTCCGGGCTTTGGGGATAGACGCAAAGCAATGTTAGATGATTTGGCAGTGCTTACAGGTGGCACAGTAATCGCCGAAGAATTAGGATTATCATTAGAAAAAGCCACAACCGAGCAATTAGGACAGGCAAAACGCATTACAGTTGATAAAGAAAATACCATCATAGTAGACGGTGCAGGCAACAAAAAAGCTATCAGTGATAGAGTCTCACAAATCAAAAAACAAGTAGAAGAGACAACATCTGATTATGACAAAGAAAAACTCCAAGAAAGAGTCGCCAAACTTGCAGGCGGAGTTGCTGTCATAAAAGTCGGAGCTGCCACCGAAGTTGAAATGAAAGAGAAAAAAGATCGTGTCGAAGACGCGCTTCATGCAACTCGTGCTGCTGTGGAAGAGGGCGTTGTGCCAGGTGGAGGCGTTGCTTTAATTCGTGCCTCAAATATGATAAAAGCCACAGGCGATAATCACGACCAAAAAGTAGGCATTGAGATAGCAATCAGAGCTATGCAAGAGCCACTTCGTCAAATAGTCTCAAATGCAGGCGATGAAGATTCTGTCGTTCTGAATAATATCTCGCAACACAAAGACACCAACTACGGTTATAATGCAGCCAACGGTGAATATGGCGATATGATTAAAATGGGAATCTTAGATCCTACCAAAGTGACCCGATCTGCTTTGCAAAATGCAGCCTCTGTTGCAGGACTTATGATAACCACCGAAGCTATGATAGCCGATATCCCAGAGGACAAACCCGCATCTGCCCCTGATATGGGTGGTATGGGTGGCGGAATGGGTGGTATGGGCGGTATGATGTAATTTTTTACCAAACATATTTATCAACACCAAAAAACCCTATCACCACGATAGGGTTTTTTTATAATTGAAAGCGGATAATGGATAGTTGATAATCAAAAAAATCTACATTTTTTCATTTTAAAAAGGACAAAAACTGTCCCTTTGAAAAAATTAACAAAAAACTTCTAACCTCAATTTTTTACCAATAAAACTACACTTAAAGCCTGTTATAGTGCACTTTAATAAATGTTGAATGATTATTTTATAACTCCAAAAACAAAAATATATAAAACCAAATCAGAAACACTCCCTTGACAATAAAAAATAAAAATTATAAAATCAATCTTTTTATTCTAAGGAGAATTATTATGAATCGTCTTAATATAATTGTTGAAAATGTTGTAGTTGAAGGTGAGATATTTAATAGAAGTGCAGGTGATATAAGCGTCAAAATAACTAAACCTTACAAAAATATCTCAACAGGATCACACATTCCATCTTTTAACCGTGCCAAAAAATCATTTATCGGCGAATACGGCGATGAAAAAGCAAAAAAACTGCTCAAAGAGCTTTATCATATCGGACATTACACCTACCAAGAAATAAAAAACTTATCCCAGAAATTAAAACAAAGCAAAAACAAAATAAAAAATATCCCCCACAAAATTGATAATGAAAAGCTCGCAGAAGAAAAAGCAAAACTAAAACAAACTTTGAAACAAAATAAAATTGACAACATAAAATATCAACAAGAATTAAAAATATTAAAGCAAAAAGCAACCGATTTTGATAATGAGGTTTATAAAATTATGGATGAGTTTTTTGAGGATAATTTTCCTATGATAATAGGTTATGATTCGGCAGAGCAAATATTGAATATCATCGAGAATGATAGGTTATAATGTCCACAATTTTATACAAGGCAAAAATATGAAAGAAACAACAAAAAACGAAATAGCCATTTATCAGGCAAAAAATGGGCGGTAGCTTATGCACCACCTCAAAAAGAAACCCCGTCATTGCGAGGCGGACGGAAAAATGATGCAACATCAAACATTTAAACCGCCGCGGCAATCTTTCTGTGTATGAACTAAACCTGTGACAAAACAAGATTAAAAGCAGAGTGTGCAAATAATAACACGAGATAACCACGGCAGTCTATATAGTTATTAGTTAATAGTTAAAAATTAATAGCGGACTTTAAACTAATAACTGTTAATTATTAATTATCAATTATTCTCGTCCGCCTCGTTATGACGGAAACCATTGGAAGTGGGAATTTAGTCCCGCCCATAGTTCCATTAAAAAACAATTTGTTACAAAGCATAAATAGAACCCCATTCCTGTGACATGGAGGTTATTTTATTTCAAAAAAATAAAAACAAAATGATAGGTTTGGTTTTATTGTTGTTAAAGAATCAATAATAAAATTACAAAATGTTATAATAAAAATTTTCAAATATCGGAGACAAATCATGACACATGAATACGGACAACAGCAACTTTTGCAACAAATAGATATTTTGCCAATTGACATAAAAACACAAATTGTGGATAAAATATTAACCAGCATCAACCCCATAAAATCATCAGTTGATGATATGTGGATACAAGAGGTTAAAAAAAGAAAGAGCCAAATTGAAATAGGCGATATAAAATTAGTTGATGGAGTGCAAGTTTTTAAAAAAATATCTCAAAGATTAAAAGCATAAATGCGTTTCTTATTTCACCCAGAGGCATAAAGTTTTATTGTCGCTATAAAATCAACAATAAAACCATCAAGTAAGGTGGAGTAGGTTATAATACCCACAATTTTAAAAACACTGAATTGGTTGGTGTTTATAATTTTTTTGGGTCATGACAACAATAAAGGCATTTTCCTAAACATTTTCAATAATAAATAAGTCATATTTTTGCCCCTATTATTAAACCTAAACTCACATTCTTTAAGATG
>QNFE01000028.1 GCA_003645455.1 Gammaproteobacteria bacterium
ATTAAAAGCAAACCCATGAATATGAGCATAAGCAGTTGTGCGTTTTATCTCAAACAAGCGACAAAACCGCGTCACAGTTCCAAAATCATAACTTATAGCCCGCGTCAGCCGATGCGACTTCTGTGGCACTCCTTTTTTGCTTTTTTTAATTTTACTTGCATTTTTCATAATCATAATGTAATCTATTTATAAGAATGCGGATATGATAGTTAATTTTTTTACCCTTGTCAAGTAAAAAAGTCAATTATTTTCACTTTTTTGTTTTTACAGGTAAAAAAATATGTTAAAAGATAGGATGAAATGGATTAGGAAACATTGTTATAACGGCACACAAGAGGCTTTTTCAGAGAAATTGAATGTTAATATAGCAAGAATAAAATCAATTGAAACTGGTAGAGTTAAAGATATAACAGCGACAGAATTGCATAACATGGTGAATAATTTTAACCTTAACACAAAATGGATATTAACAGGCGAGGGTGAAAAATACAACAAAAAACAAGAAAAACAACTCTACATAGACGAGGATTTAACAGGTATAATAGAATGGCAATACGATTTTTATAACTCAGCAGACGAAGACAACCGTGCATGGTTCAAAGTTCAATTCAAAAAAGCCTTCCCAGACTACCAACACCACCAAACCGCCCAAAATAAAAAAGCCGCCTAACCCCACCAACCTTAAAAATCATCTAAACAACCACAGGACAAAAAAGGGACTACCACAACATTATCAATTATCAATTACCAACTATCAATTATAAAAACCCTGTCCCTTTGGCAAACCAACCCCAATTAAACCCCATTTAAACCCCAATTAAAACCCCATTTAAACCCCATTTAAGCCCACCAATGATATAAATTTATTTTATACCACTTTTGCCGTTTTAGTTCCTATGCTTTTTCCTGCCGTTTTGCAAATCGTAGTTTATTCAATAACATCAATACTTTATAAAGTTCCTATGCTTGTGCCTTTGCAGTTCCTATGCTTTTTAAAATCCGTTTTTCCTCGCCACTCACAAACACCAACCCCTTGAATTTAGGGCGAAAAAAAACCTGCAAAAGCAGGTATGACATATAAATTTTATTTATAACGACATTTGAAACCGAGTTTTATACATCTGTGCGGTGGTAGTCATTGCGAGGCACGAAACAATCTCATCGATTTCTAAGCATCTGTGCGGTGGTAGTCATTGCGAGGCACGAAGCAATCTCTCTTTTTTTTAAGATATCTGTTGCGGTGGTAAATATTTGAGATATAAACTCCCTCTTGCATTTTGTTTTCTAAGCCACCTGTGCGGTGGTAAAGCGTCTAAAGCGGTCTGTGTTAATGGTGATATATTTCTAAGCCACCTGTGCGGTGGTAAAGCACTTTTTGCAAGTGCATTTAAAGTCGTTAATTTTCTAAGCCACCTGTGCGGTGGTAAAGGGCAACTTGCTATAAATACATAACTTCCAGCATTTCTAAGCCACCTGTGCGGTGGTAAAGAACATAGGCTTGACACTAAGAAAACTAATAATTTTCTAAGCCACCTGTGCGGTGGTAAAGACAGGGGCGGATTTATAAACATTTTTACAACCTTTCTAAGCCACCTGTGCGGTGGTAAAGTAGCAACGGAGATGTTAGACGGAGTAGCGATATTTCTAAGCCACCTGTGCGGTGGTAAAGATTGAAATAACATAAAGCAAAAAAAAGGTTATTTTCTAAGCCACCTGTGCGGTGGTAAAGTTGCTGTTAAACTTGTTGACGTTGCTGTTTTATTTCTAAGCCACCTGTGCGGTGGTAAAGTCCTCAAAGTTGTATTCCAATTCGTAAATCTCTTTCTAAGCCACCTGTGCGGTGGTAAAGCAGGTGGAGCGGAGACAGATGTAGGTGCAACATTTCTAAGCCACCTGTGCGGTGGTAAAGTTTAGAAATATATACGAAACTAACACTCCACATTTCTAAGCCACCTGTGCGGTGGTAAAGAGTCATATTTATAACTAACATTGCCTCTTGACTTTCTAAGCCACCTGTGCGGTGGTAAAGGTTCAACAAATAGCAATGATGGAACTTTACAATTTCTAAGCCACCTGTGCGGTGGTAAAGAACTGATATTGAAAAAATGCACCCTTTTGATTTTTCTAAGCCACCTGTGCGGTGGTAAAGGCCTCGCTGTTTGTTTTGACTATAATCGGTGGTTTCTAAGCCACCTGTGCGGTGGTAAAGTTGTCTCTATTTTTGCCACCGCTTGTTTGCTGGTTTCTAAGCCACCTGTGCGGTGGTAAAGATACCTCAGGTGTATATTCTATTTATGTTGATTTTCTAAGCCACCTGTGCGGTGGTAAAGGGTAAATCGTTTGTTAAAGTGTTTAATGTATCTTTCTAAGCCACCTGTGCGGTGGTAAAGGCGATATGATGCCAAGCTCCATCATTTACATTTTTCTAAGCCACCTGTGCGGTGGTAAAGTGGATGATGTCCTGCATTTAAAACGACCCTATTTTCTAAGCCACCTGTGCGGTGGTAAAGTGGAGGGAGTGGTCACAGCCACAGCCCTTTTGTTTCTAAGCCACCTGTGCGGTGGTAAAGCATACTTTTGGCTTTAATTTTTCTATTGTGTCTTTCTAAGCCACCTGTGCGGTGGTAAAGAGTCTCGCATTGACTGCTCAAATTTTATGGCATTTCTAAGCCACCTGTGCGGTGGTAAAGTAAAAATAAATTTATCAGCAAAAAATCAATTCTTTTCTAAGCCACCTGTGCGGTGGTAAAGGTGCACCTGCTCCCCAAGTTCCTTTGTAAAAATTTCTAAGCCACCTGTGCGGTGGTAAAGTATCATTAACCGCCGCAACAGGTGGCGAGTTATTTCTAAGCCACCTGTGCGGTGGTAAAGTGGGAGGGACGGACATGCCTATTAGGTATTTTTTTCTAAGCCACCTGTGCGGTGGTAAAGCAAAATATCTGTATGCAGAGGATTTAAGACAATTTCTAAGCCACCTGTGCGGTGGTAAAGATAAAATGAGTGCCGCCCATACAGCTCTACCATTTCTAAGCCACCTGTGCGGTGGTAAAGTCTATCCAACAACCGGGGCTATTTGCTATGACTTTCTAAGCCACCTGTGCGGTGGTAAAGAAGATTATTTGAAGTGCTTAATTAAATTTGACTTTCTAAGCCACCTGTGCGGTGGTAAAGTTATGTTTGGAGATTTATTAAAAGCGGCGGCATTTCTAAGCCACCTGTGCGGTGGTAAAGAGAAATGAGTCAAGTAATGTTGGTAGCCGATAATTTCTAAGCCACCTGTGCGGTGGTAAAGGTTCAATTTTTGAGCAATATCAGCAACATTATCTTTCTAAGCCACCTGTGCGGTGGTAAAGATTAACACCTGCGACCCACATCTGATGAGACTTTTCTAAGCCACCTGTGCGGTGGTAAAGATAAGCGAGTCACAGGCACAACCAAACCCAATTTTCTAAGCCACCTGTGCGGTGGTAAAGGAGTTATTATACTCAAAAAATATTTTTAAATACAATTATTTAGGTGTTATTTTCATATCGGACCCAATGAAAATAACACTGTTTGTAAGTTATTGATTGTTAAAGAACTTTTATGTGCTTGAATTTTATTGGGTCTTTTGCAATTCTAAACACAGCCTGCGACACTCCTCTGCCAGATACAATGGCAAAGACAATATATAAGGTTTTTTTAATAGGCTTGGTGGCTCGCTATTAAAACGAACAGCAAATTTATGATTTTTTTCTTGCATAAACTGATGCAACGATCTTAATGTTCCTGTTTTGCCTGCTTTTACCTCTATGCCTATTATCTCTCTGCCGACTGATATTATATAATCCAATTCTGCTGAACTTGATTTTTTCTCTCGTATCCAATAATTCAAATATGGTTTTTGATTAAAATCTTGGTTTGAAATTAAAGCTTGTCCTACCCATTGCTCTGCTATTGCTCCTGAATTTATCATCATTAGGTCGCCATTTTCTAATGATAAATAATCTACATTTAACATAGTTGCCACCAAACCCACATCAAGAAATATTAGTTTATAAAATTTCTGCTTTTCTTGTGCTTGTAGCGGAATCCCATTTGCTGAGCTATGCACAACTTTATTAACAACTCTGGCATTGGCAAGTTGATTTACTGCGGTTGCTATATCTTTTGCCCTGTTTTGTGATGATAGATTTGAGTATTTAACTTTGTTGCCAATGTTTATGGGGATTTTATTAAACACCAACCTGATTAGTTCATAATTATTTTTTAAACTATATTTAGCAAAATCATCATTAAATGTTGCCAATAGGTCTTGCTTGACTATTTGAGTTTTTTGATAACTTTTGCTTTTTACATAGGTTTTAACTGCCTCTGGCATTCCTCCAACCACCAAATATTCTTTAAAATTTTGCATAAGAGCTTGATGAATTGGCTCTGGCATTTCATCTTTTATATGCCAATTTATAATAAATTCTGATAATTTTGTTTTATTTATTGCTTGCAAATATTCACCAAAACTCATAGGGTGCAAGTGCATATAACTTATTCGCCCAACTGGCATTGAAAAAGTAGGAGAGTTTAGTTCAAAATCAAGCAAAGAACCGGCACAAATTATATGCAAATCTGGCATTTCTTCATAAAAATATCGCAAAACAGATAAAACTTGTGGTTTTGCTTGAATTTCATCCAAAAACAACAAACTGCTGCCAGCTTTTATAGTTTTGTTAAAAATTGTCTCCAACAAACTTATAATTTTTGCAGGGTTATTGCTTAGAAAAAATTTTTCAAATTCTGGGTTTTTTTCAAAGTTTAAAACCAACAAATCAAATTTTGCAGCTTTGGCAAAAATTGAAACTAAGGTGCTTTTGCCAACTTGCCTTGCACCCCTTATAATTAGTGGTTTATGAGGCAAGTTATTAGCCCATTTTTTTAAAAATTCCAAAGCAAAACGATACATTTTTTAACCTATAAATAACAAAATACAAGGTTATTTTATCATAAAGTCTGACAAAATACAAGGTTATTTTGTCAAATAAAAAACAAAAAATTAGATTTTATCATTTAAAGTTGAGTTAATAAATTGTTATAACCTGAATGTGTCCCTATCCAAAACCATAGTATTTCTTGATTTTTTAATACACCAACGACACGATAATCTTTTGAGACTCTTACTGGATATATTGGCATTGAGGAGTGAACTCTTTTAAAACTAATGCTTGGATGCCATGGATTATTTTCAAAAAGCAAGTATATTTTTTTAGCTCTTTTTTTAATAACAACTGGCAAAGAATTGTAATGATGCCAAAATTTTGCAGTTGTTTTTGATATCACAATTTATTGACATCTAATCTAACAGTTTTGCCCATATCATCATCTTGCAATGCCTCTTGTGCCATTTTTGCCAAACTATCCTCGGAATCGGCAAAAAGTTTATCCCAGCTGTTGTCTGATTCAATCTCATCCAATACTCGCCGAGCTAAAATATTTTGCTCAATTGACGGCAGTTTTGATGCTTTTTTAAAAGCCTTTTCAAGCAGAACACTCATAGTATTTTACCTTAAAAAATATATATATAAAACAATATAATAACAAACCAACAAAATAAAATCAAATTAAAAAATCGGCATAGTCGCAGTTTTGCTTAAACCAAAATTATTAAATTCCCCAGCAACTGGCTCATTTTGCAACTTGCCAATTTTTATATACAAACGATATAATTTCCCAGTTGATGCACTGCGAAGTTCCAGATAAGGCTCATCCAAACCACCTGCAAACATTTTGGCTTTATAACCCTTAACCTCATCATCGCTTATCTTGCCTCTTTTGATAAGCCTTCTCAACTTGGCATTTGTCATATTTTGCCGAACGCGAGATAAAACTTTATAACCTTTTATCTCATCTGGCACAGGCAAAATCTGCGATAACTCACAATACCCTACCAACCCACCAAGCCAATTTAATTTTTGCAAATTTTCTAAATTTTGTTTTTTGGAGTGCAAACGGATAACACAACCTAATTTATTTTTTGCCTGCGGAAAACTCACCCCAATATCCATAGCTTTTAAATCAAAAATTGCCTTGTGAAGTTTGCTAAAAACTTTATTCAGCAAAAAATTTTCTCGCATTTCTGCATCTGGTTGGATTTTTACATCAATATAATAATTCATCGTGTCACCTCTTTTATGCTAATATCATCTACATAAGCCAAACCTTTTTTGCCAAGGTAAAAACTTGAAACCCCTGCTGAGTTAATCATGTTCTTTATCTCTTCGGCTCTGATACTTTCCACATCCAAAGCAATATTAAGTTTGCCACTTTCTTTTCTCAATAAAAATGGTGTTTTAACTGCTTTTTTACTACCCCCAGTGCTAAATTTATTTAAAAAATCACGAACTCCGTTAAATCCTTTTTTTGAAAAACCATGAATTGTTTTACTTCCTTTGTTTATTCCTGATTTCTGAAAAACATATAATTTACTCATATTTTTTCCTGATTTTTCTAATGTATCTGCTTGTAAATAAAGAGCAGCCGCATAAAGTCTGATGGCTATAATTTCGCCGCCTTTCTTTAAATAATTATTTTTAGAAATTTCTGGAAAATGCTTTTCAAGTGATGACAATATTTTCAAAACTATATTTGATTCTTTGTTAAAATCAGTATTTTTATTTATACTATCAATATCTTCATCAAATTTTGCTATCATTTTTTCTATCTTGTCAATTGTTTTTAAGTCACTTTTATCAATAGTTTTTATTCTTTCCTTTTGCTTTTGCTTTCCAAATATTTTTTTACCTACTCGTTTCTCTATCGTTTGTAAGGCCGGCATTTCTGCTATTTCATCAAGACGATTAAGAATATCTCTTGGCATTGAACTTCCATCCGTTTCGATTAAATTAGGGTTATTTATAAAATCAATAATTTCATTAAGACTTAAATACAAAACAGACCAAAGTTTAGGTGCATTTTTAGAAAAAAATAAAGCAGTATCATCTTTAATAACACCTATATATTTACCCTCTCCAGTTCTTGAATTGCTTTTATTTATAAGCATAACTAATTCATTTTCGCTTGTTTGTTTTTCAGTGATAGCAAAGGTTATTTTTTCTTCAATATCTTTAAAATAACAACTGTTAGAGTTTTGTATTTTATTTAAAGGTCTTTGCTCTCCTGTTAATCTATATAGCACTCCAAGTATTGTATTTTCACCGATAGGCTGAATATTGCCACTTGATTTTGATTTATTAAACTTTCTTGCTGGTGATGTTCTTGATTCTGCTTTATCATTTAAAATAGAATTTTGCCAGCAAGAATCGTATTCTATGCTGATTATCACGATTTCATTCCTTCAAAATAAATAGCATATTTAACATCTCCTTTATTTTTTTGAGTGTCGCTACTCTCTTTTTTTATCCTAAACATATTTTTCGCCAAAGAACTGTTATTATAATCTACTTTAATGCCATCAACAATCATCCAGCCTTTTGCTTGCCTAAAGGCTAAATTTTCTAATAAAAATTTCATTTGACTAACCAATACATCAATGGCATTATCATTTAATAAAATTCCGGCTTCGCCATGAGCTTCATTGGTAAAAATAGAGCCTTTTCTAACATAGTTTTTATGATAGATTGCCTCAGCTTTTTCATCATTACCTATATCTTGCAAATACTTGGATATTTTTAATGCAATATCTTTGGCTTCCGTCTCATTATTTGGTTCCATTGCTTGACGACTATACTGATCATCTAACGAAATAAATTGTAGCTGTTCAATGCTGATAGAGGCATAAGCTTCATACTTGGTTTTACCAAAAGTGGTTTTTGAAAACATTGAATTGCTTTTATCGGTGCCTGATTTGGTTTCTTGTTTTGCCTTACTTCCAGAGGTTGTCATTTGCTCAAAATTACCATTTTTTGTTGTTTCTATAAAATCTGTAATTAACAAAGCACTAGTTCTTTTATATTCTTTTTTAGGAATTACATATCCGCGAATAAGCCCTGTTATAGAGCATAATAATTTTTCCATCTCTTTTGCTACTTGTGGATCTTGTAAATTAAAATTTTCATCTTTAAACAAATGATGCCTAATGCAATTTTGACTTATATATAAAGGTGTTTCTTGAAAATCAATATCATCTGGTCTTTTGATTCCTTCAAAGTTTTTACCTGTTTTTTTATTTATTCTCGTTATTTTGTTTGAATATCCTCGTAACTTTGGCAAAGAGTGGTTGTTAACTTTTTTATACTCCCCTTTAATCAAAATCTCTAATTCTGTAGAACCGTTCCAATTGACAACGCCTTCCCCACTTGCTGTAATTTTAAAATCTACACTTTTTATACCTGTTATTTTATTCATCATTGTTATTCTCCATAAGTTTATAAATCGAAATAGCCCCAATTGGCTGGTTTTTTCCTATTGCATAATAAATCGCATAAGAATTTGGTTTTTTGTCGTTACCGCCCAATCTGCTTAAGTCGTCTGGCGTATAACTAACATAAATAGGTTTATCTATCATTCTAGAGTTTGCTTTGTAATCAGAAAGACTTCTTGGTTTTTTAACTTTTTTACCAGTTTTATCACTCAGTATTTTATAATGATTTTTAAACATATTACTCAACAAATCTTTATCTGGATTTTTTTCACCAAAAAAATCTAGTCCATCAATAATGTCTATGTCGAGTGTCAAGCCGTTGACACATCCAACTTGTTCATTATACATGTATTCATTAGAATATTCTATTTTATTGTCATTTATATTTATTATAGCCATCTGCACAAAACGATTGTTACCACGTAAAGAATTGTTTTTAATTCTTATTTTTTTATCTTTTGGTGTTTTTGTATCATACTTTTTGCCATAAGCAACTGGCGGTATGATTTTTGCTTCAATTAGCCGGGCACTATCTTTTAATACATCTATCAAATCTTGTTTAATAAATTTACGACTCACCTCATCTTTATAAAATTCTTGATAAACCTGATAAATCTCTGAAATGGTTACAATTCTATTTTCTGGTAATTTTTTATTTAAAAACTCAAACCAAGCCTTTGCGCTTTGCAAACAATATAATTTTCCTCTTAAAAAACTATCATTCATTGACCCTAAAATACCTGTTTTACTTTCAACTATTGCAGAAATATATAAATTCGGTTCGGAATTTTCACCAAACCTATCTAACCTCCCCATTCTTTGCAACCAATTCTCAGCATTGGTAAATTCACTTATCATTTTATTGCAGGTAATATTTAATGAAGCCTGAACAGCAGGACCTGAACGAAGCACATCGTAATTTTTATTCCCATCTTTTTTAAATGAATTTCTAATCTTATTAAATAGTTCTTTTTTATCATCTTGTTTGAATTTAGAATGAAATAAAATTGAATTTTCTTCGTTTTGATTTTTAATGAAACTTAATTGTGCTGTGGTTGCAGTATTGCTAATAACAATAGTATTTCCATTTTCTTGTTTTTGGTAAAAAGGGTTATTTTGTTCTTCCAATTTATCAAATTTTTGAAATATAATCTTGTATTTACTTTTATTAAAACTCTCAAAATTTACCACACTTTTTAAATTCAATAAATTTTCAATAAAATAAAAATTAGGTGTGGCTGATACAAGTAAAGTATTGTTTTTATTTTGTAGTTTTTTACACTCCACCAGTTCGGCAAATAATAAATTAAACCCCGTCATTTGAATGTATTCATGATACTCATCAAACACCACATGGGCATTCATATATTGCACTAATTTAGTAACTTTATTGTGAGTTGTAATGGTATTTAACACTTGATCAATTGTAGTTAAAACAATATCACCTGAAAACTCTTCCCCTTCTTTTACTTCTATCTCGCCACCATTTTGATAAATAATTTTTTCTTCCCCTGTGCAAATTTCAATTTTTGCACTTGGCAGATAATCGCCACTAATTAAATCATTTTTTAAGCCTTGGCAAATTTGCACCCTAGGACAAATCCAAATAATCTGTTTTGCATTAGTATTTGAAGCCCACTCTAAAGCAATTTTGGTTTTACCACAACCTGCAGGACCATTTAAAATGCCAATCACTTTATTGTTTAATTCTTTGGCAGCTTGTGTTTGTTTTTTATTTCTGATTTTGTCTGCATTTTTTCTATCATTAAATTCTTTTAGGCATTTTTTAATGTTTTCTTTTAGATTTGTTTCTACTAAAGATGTGCTATCAAGCAATACATGTAATGTCTTTTTCTCAATGTGTGCATTTAATGCCTTAGCACTAATTCCAGAAACTAACCAATCGGCAGTAACTATAATGGTTCTGATGATATTATTTCTGGCGTTATTTGCAATATCACTATGATATTCCGTTACCTTATTTTCTCTACTTTTGTATTTTTTATATTCTGGAAGTAGAGTGTCATCAATACTTTCAATCTCATCACTACAATCAGACAGACAATCATCTATTGCTATAGGGTTGTCAAAATATGTATTTGACATTAGGTTGATGTTTTTTATTATTTCTTTTATGTTGTTGAATAATTTTGTAAAATCTGAATTTACTTTTTTACTAATTTTGGCATAAATTTGGTATAACTCAAAAACCCTTAATTTATTATTCTCAAAACCACGACTCCATCTATCGTGATGCCAATAAATAGCATATTCTACATATTTTCTAATTTTTTCATTTGGAAACTTTTGATTATTTGATAAATGAAAAAATAACAATGAGGATTCGTTATGTCTTGGGTAGTTTTTGTCAGCTGCTTCATTATGTTGCCCACCATCTGGCACATTCTTATCAATAACCCCTTTTACTCCTATCTGTTTTTTCAAATATGTGGAATAAAAAGGGTCTATTTTTCCCATATCGTGCCAACAACCTGCGATAAAAATTGCTTTAGCAAAATTTTCATCAAATTCTTTATCTGAATTTATTATGTTAATTTCCTTGCATAAATTGTATGCCGCCACCCCAACAGCAAAAAGATGTTGATCTAATGGCTGTTTATTAGTATTTGCATATACTTTACTCATATTATTTTCTCCTATAAAAAAATCTTGTTCGGTGTAGTTTACTGGAACTATGCCCTCGTTGTTGAATTTGTTTTTGTTGCCTACTATCCATACAAGTTCGGTAAGTTGGCGACTTTTTATTTTGTGGCAACTTATTGCCGTGTTTTTGCTGGCAGTTTTTCTCAAGAGTTTTTTAATAGCATCCAGACCTTCTTCTGTAATTGGTGTTTGCCATGTGTTTGTGCCTATTCTGTTGGCAAAGGCATCTAAGACGCGTCTTGTTCGCCTATTGGCTTTTTTTTGGCATTGGGATATAAATGTTACTATCATAATTATAATACAAAATTTCTGTAAATTTTTCTATACAGACTTGTCGCAATTTGCGACCAGTTTATTTTTTTATTCATTTGTTTGCTCCTCATGGCAGATTTTTTTGATGCAATCAAACATAAAATCCAAAGCTTTATGTTTGGTGAAATTTTGCAGGCATTGTAATCTGAAATCTTGTTCGCTTAAATTTTCTTTGGCACAGATAAAAGCCCATGGCAAAATTAGGGCATCTTTTATTAAATCTGCTATATCAAAAACTAATGCTCCTCGTCTTGTTTTGCCGTGCATAAGTGCGAAGCCGTGAGGAATGCCAAGCACCCATAAAGTTGTCGCAGCCAAGCCATAGGTTAAATAGTTGCCGTGGTTTAAAAATTGATTAGCTTTGTCGGTGGCTTTATGGACTCTGGTGAAGTCTTTTGTTTTGGTGGTGTGGCAGGCAAGGTGATAGAGTTTTTTGGTGAGAGTTGCCTCATTTAATAATAAATTTGAGACATTTTGAGCATATTTGATTTTATTTTTATAATCGTTTAATAGGTCTTTAATGTTGCTTTGATTGGCATCAAAACCCTCTTGTTTTAAATCATTGTCATGGCTGTAAATATTTTGAATAAATTCTAATCGCCATATTTGTAATTGCTTGGCATAATATAATCTTTTTTCATCATCAAACCAAAATTTTAACCAACTTTGCACATATTCTGTTGGGCGGTATTCGCTTTGTGGGCTTAGCCATTCTATCTCTGAAACTGATATAAGAGGCGTGCCACCTGTTCCACAAAAGCCTATCATAACTCCTGCTTGGCTTAACATTCGCACCGCATTTTGGGTGATAGATGTGCCACCTGATAATAATATGCAAGTGGTGTTGGCGATGGGAATATTAAAATATTGTTTGTTATCTTTTTCCTCTGATAGATATAAAACTCGCCCGTCTTTTTGTAAAACACGGCATTTTTCCAAATAATAGATATTGGCACGTTTTGAGTGCAAAATTGCTTTTAAGTCGGTTAATTGTTTCATATTGTATTTATTTGTTAATAAAAAAATTATTCATCATCATCACCAAACAAAAACCCCAAACCAAAAGCGCCAGCTAACCATAACAGCGAAGGTGTTGATTTGTTGTTTTTTGTGGTTTGTGTTAAATCTTGGCTATCATCTGCAAGATATGAGTATTCGTCAACAATTTTAACCAAAAATTCAAGGAGTGATAGGAACTCTGCTAACTGAAAATTAAAAATAATTTCATTTTTGTGCAAACCTAATACAGCACATTCAAATTTATCCAAAAATTTAAGATAATCATCAATAATGCTTTTGCATAAGATGATGGTGAACAGATACTTCCCCAGACATAAATCATCACTATCTGGCAAGTTTGTTTTTTTGTAATGGATAAATGTATCAGTAATGCCAGCAAATGAGTCTCTGGTTTTGCCAAAAAAATTTTCAAAAATTGCTGTTGCTTTATCGTCTGATATGGAATTTGGTTGATAAAAATTCTTTGAATTTTGTTTTAACACCACTTGTAATTGGTCTATATCAGACTGAATCAAATCAAACCTGTCATCGTCTTCATCAAAAGCAAAAGATTTGTCATATTCTTTTTCAAGCAGCTTGATAAAATGCAATTTTTCCTGTTTGATTACTGTCAATAATTTTAATTTTTGTTTGTCGGTTATGTTGTTTTTCATAATGTATTTTTTTTGTTATGGCTTTGTTTAAGCAGTTTTTGCAATTGGAATATTTTTTTACCACGCCACACAAATTCTTTTAATGCTGGAATTTGCACCAATACAAGTTGCTCTAACTCTTTGATAAATTTATTTACAAATTTTTTTCTCTCAAACACTCCTTGTAAATAAACAGATTCGCCATCATGCTCTTCGTGAATAATTATATAAACTTTATCAGCAAAAGGATAAGCCTCAAAGGTTTTTACTCGTCCCTCTTCATCTATTTCAAAACTATGATTCCTGTTGTCAATTTTGATAAGTTGCAACCAGTTATAAATATCTATAAATGGATCCATATAATCGGAGCAACTTATCATAAAATTGTAATTTGTTGTTCTTATGTGCATATCTATCCAGCCATAACTTTCGACAACCCATTTTATATTGAATAAACTTTCAATCCACAAATCTGCTTTGGGTTTAAAATATCTTTGCAGACTTGTAGCCGGCATATGCAATGGCAGAGGAGCAAATCTTTCTATGTCATCATCGGATGGTTTTCTAATATGTTCAAAAACATAATATAATCTAAAAGGATAAATCGTCCATTTTAATAATTGCCATTTATTATAAACTTGTTTTAAAAAATCTGGATAGGTTTTGGTTTTAAAACGAATGCTCTCTTTGACTCTAAAAATTGAGCCTTTGTCATCATTGATTTGTGACACCAGATGAAAATCAGTCAAAAGTTGTGAGAATATTTTGGGATGAACCTCAAAAGTGACAAATGAATGACGAGCAGTGCTGTAATGGGCTTTTAAAAAACCAAAACCATTGTTTTTAAGGTGGTTGTTAAGTTGAAGATAAAAATTGCTATTTTTGCGAATTTTTTTAATAAATCTTTGCAACTCTATAAAAAAATCTTTTTTATCATCATTTTGACAAAGATTTATTGGCAACAAAAAACCTCGCATATATATCATCTTTAAATCTGGCTTAGGCACATGCAATTTTGAGACCTTTGAATAATTCAAGTGCGGTTTAGAATAATAAGAAAATAGTGCATATTTTATCAAAAAATGAGGAAAATAGCTTGCTATTTGACGAGTTTTTTGGTAAAATAGGTGCATTTTATTGTTGTTATAAACTGTGCTTGAATTATTCAAAGGTCTCATTTTATATTAAAAGTGCCAACTCGCCGCAAATTCCGCCGTCTGTCGTCCCAATATAAAGAGTCACATTCTTGCCCTAAAAAGAAAAAAGGTAAAGATTGAGCAAAACTGCCTTGAATATAACCGTTTTCTATCATTTTTTTCATAATTTTATTTCCATAATTTTCAAAAAAAATCTATATTAACATACAAAAGGGACAAATCCTGTCCCTGTGAAAAAATAATTTTATTGGTATTTTAAAAAACTATATGTTATAATGTGTCGCATGTCTACTTTTATTGTTCTTGGTGTCCCTTTTTTAGCCATTCTTTGGTTTAGTTTTTTAGGTCTATATTCCATCTATATAAAAATAAAAATCCACTATAAACGCAAACAATGGTTAAAGGAATACGAAG
Organism: Gammaproteobacteria bacterium; assembly: GCA_003645455.1. Lineage (GTDB taxonomy): Bacteria > Pseudomonadota > Gammaproteobacteria > QNFE01 > QNFE01 > QNFE01. The sequence goes on from QNFE01000028.1 coordinate 14,553, forward strand.
AGACGGGTAAAGAACCTATTTGGTTTTATACACAGTTTATTTAACTATGTATCCCTGCCAAAGGCTTGATATAATCCGTCATAATCCTGCTATACTTTTTTACAAACTCAATAAAAAACAATCATTATAACTAAAATGGAAAAATACAACATCAACCTCGGTAATGTCTACACTATTGAAAGGGTGGACACGATTGATAAAGAAATTAAGTTAGACAAAGTCCCAGACGACTGGCCGTTTGGTCAGTATGAGCTTTATCAAGGTAAACTCAATTGGATACTTGACATGCATGTGGATGATAAGGTTTTGGAGTGGGCAAAAAAGATGCCGTTATTTCAAGAGACTGCGGAATTTATATGTTTGGATTTGCACGATAGAAACCCCAAAGCAAAACACGTTCACAGCTTCACTGGCACTTTTATTGAGGCACTGCAATGGATAAGTAAGAACTATGCTTTTGACAGAGGTTATATAGGACAGGTGATTTAATCATCAAGCTCGTTTTGGTAATCATACTCACCTACAACAATTTTCATTTTTGATGTGATTTGCAAATGGTTGTTAACTTTTAAATAACCATTGGTTTCTATATCCTTTTTTATGTCTCGTGCTTGATCAGCAGGCACAATTGGCAAATTTATAAACTGTTCATCAATTATAATGCAATTTTTATATGGGTCTTTATTTTGACAATCACTAAAAAAAATCTTCAATTTTGCTTGTCTTAATTTGTATTTTGCCTGATTGATTAGTCTTCCTGTAACTTGATAGCTCAATCCATTGGACTTTTTGTTTTTGTCTGTTATTTCATCAAATTTTAGGTCTTGAATATTGACTGATTTTTCTAAGTCTGCTTTGATTTTTGCAATTTTTATCTCTTCTTCTTTATTGCTACAAGTGCTGAGAATCCAGACGATAAAAAATAATAAAATTACAGCTACAATAGAGCAACCACAACCTGCATGGTCATAACTGTCATAACTGTCATAATTTTTGTTATCGTGTCGTTTGATTTTCATAGTTTATTAAATATTTTTTAACAAAGACAGTTTAACATCAATCTTTAACCAATTGTCATCATTTTTATATTTATTGGTGATTTTTGCCATTATTGGTATTTTGGCTTTGAGCATATTAAAAATTGGCTCGTTATGGATTTTGGGGATATAACCTAATTTTATATTTCTCGCTGGTAATTTATAATATACCTCTATGGCTCTTTTGTCATATTTATTGGTAGGCACTATCCGTAATACTAAAACCCCATCTTGTTGAATATATTGCCAATATTTTTGTGCTTGATAATAATACAAACCTGCTATAAAAGATTTTTGCAACTTGATTGTTTTTGCCAACAATTGTGACGGATTGTTGTTCTGTATTTGAATTTTACTTTGAACTTGGGCAGGAAAGTTTGGCAAATCCACTAATTTATTTTTGTTTTCAATTACAGGTTTTGTTATATCAAATATACCAGATGAATCTCTTAACAAAGTTGTGGTTGCATGTGTGCTTTGAGCAGGCAAGATGCTAAAACCTGTCACACCTAAAACAGAGTAAATAGATTTTTTTAAAAATTGTCGTTTGTTCATAATATCACCTTCAAAGTTATCAAAAAACCATAGACTAACATACGTAAAGGACAAAACCTGTCCCTGTGGAAAAATAATTTTAATTTTTTGTTATTTTTTTTGACACACCAAACACAACTCATAAAATTGTTGTTAATTTTCGGAGTTGGGTAGTTATTTTTAAAAATTGCAGGTTTTATTCGCTCATTATTTGAATATGGACAGGGTTGAGGCAATTTAGCATAAAATCTGTCATTGGTTGGCTGTTGCCGGTTGGATAAAAATCTATCATTAGTTGGTTGAACTCTAATTGTTTGGTGGCTGGTAAATTTATAAATGGCAAACCGTTTTTGATTAAAATGCCGTTCATCATTAAACGCCCTGTGCGTTTGTTGCCGTCATAAAAAAACTGATTACGAGCAATTTGTAAAAAAATATTTATGGCATATTGATAAATTTGTTTAATTTTGACAGGTTGTGGTGTTTTCATTAAATTTTGATAAAACTCTTCAAGTTTGTCAAAATCTGGTGGCAGATAATTGGTGCCGGCAATGCTGACCTTGCCGTCTCTGAATTTGCCCCATTTTAAAGCTTCGTCTTTTGCAAGAATGTTGTGGAGTTGGTGTATATATATTTTGTCAAGAACAAATTTATTCTTTGCCAGAGTATTGAACAAAAACTGCCAAGCTTTGATTTGGTTGGTGGTTATTTTTTCATCAATTAACTTATGTCCTCCTACTGTTATGCCATCTAACAGAGTTTGCACCTCTGGCAAGGTATAATTTATGCCCTCTAACCTTATAACATTATAAACCAAATCTGGCAGATGTTTTTTGGCGATAAATAATGCTTTTTCTTGACTTTGTTTAATGTTATTAAAATTAATCATTTATATTGTTTTAAGGTTTGTTGTAATTTGTTTTTTATTTTATTTTGTAATTCTTGGGGGGCTATCACTTTGATATTTTCACCATATTTTAAAATTTGCATAATTAACTCTCTGTCATTTTTGTATGGAATTTCTCTGGTTAGTTTTTTATTTTTTATCTTATCTTTTTGGCAAGTGTGCCATGTTTCATCTTTTACCCAACGACTGGTAAACTCACTAAATTCTAAAATGGCAGTTTTATCCTGCAAACCTGCAAAAATGCCAAAACTGGTTAAAAATTTGGCATCCAACTCTTCTTTGCGAATAGTTTTGTAGGCCGTTGTTGATTTTTGTTTGATGTCAAGCTTGATAATGCTGGTTTTTGTTATGCAATCTAATGAGAATGTGCGGATTTGTTTGATGTCGTGCACATAAGCATCAACATACCAGTTTTCTTGATAACGGCTTAGCCTTTGGACGGATATATCACGTTTGCTTGTTGTGTTTTTGCCACGACTATAATGAGTAACTAATAGACGATTTTTTTGTAGAATCGCCAAACAAATCGCCGAGAGAATTTTTTTGGAGTGGGCTCTGGTGGCAAAACTTAAAACTTGAAAACGGTTTTCTAATAAAAATTCTAAAATATGAAACTCTTTTTGACAAATGGCAGCTATTTTGTCTTGCAATGGCTTGATTTTATCAACAATAATCGGTGGGCTTTGGTGTTTAAGCAAATGATGACTTATCAATAAACTCGATAGCTCTTGTTTGTCAAGCCACAGATTAGGGTATTGTTGTATATGCTCTTTGTTGGTTAACTCATAACCTGGTTGCGGGATATTGCGATGATATTTTATATCAGCACCGACTATGCGTAAATCAAAAATATCTCTTTTGATTGTTCTTTCATCCACTTCCATTTTAATAGCCAAATCTTGTGGGGTTTGCAGCACTCTAACACTTAACAAAAAATCTAATAATTTACGCTGGCGATCTGTTTTGTTGCTCATTTTGTTTTATGCTGTTTTATACTTCAAATTTATCATATATATCTTTGATTTGTTTGTCATATTTTGTCATAATTTGATTTCTTTTCATTGACATTTTGGGGGTTATCAGCCCACTGTCTATACTCCACATTTTGTCATCTAAGATTACTTTACGGATTTTGGCAAAACCTGGGAATTGCTTGGTTTGCTCGCTTATTTTTTGCAACATTTTTTTGTGCACAAATGGATTGTTTAGATCTTTTTTAACATCTAATTCATGTTGTTTGACAAATTCAGCCCATTCTTCTTCACTAAGAGTTATGATAACAGACAAAAATGCCTTGCCCTCGCCTATGACCATTACCTGTTCAAACATATTGTCCAAAGCAATTGCCATCTCCATATCCGCAGGGGGGACTTTTTCGCCATTGCCAAGCACAATAATCTCTTTTATGCGACCGGTGATAAATATCCGTCCATCTTCGTCAATACGGGCTTTGTCGCCTGTTTTTAGCCAACCATCTTGGGTAAATGTATCTGCAGTGGCTTTTGGTAAATTCCAATAACCTTGCATAACACAGGAGCTTTTGGTTTGCAATTCATCATTGTCACCTATGCGTATTTTGATTTGAGGCATAGCAGGACCTATGCTCTCTGGCAGATTAAATTCAGGCATATTGCAACTGATAATAGGCGAGCTCTCCGTCAAACCATAACCGTGCAAAATGTTGACACCAAGCCCTAAAAAAACTCGGGCAATTGGGGTTGGTAGTGGTGCACCACCTGCCACAGCAAAACGTAAATTGCCACCGAGTTTTGTCAAAACTGGTTTGGCGACCAATTTGTTTAAAACCGGCCACAATAAAAATGACAACCGCCAAGAACCTCTTTTTTGTTGGTGTTCAAATCGAGCATACCCTATCTCCACTGCCATAGCGAATAATTTCTGGGCAAGGGCTGATTTTTTGTTCAGAGCAGTTTTTATTTTGCCATAGACTCTTTCATATATTCTTGGCACACTAATCATTATGGTTGGTTTGATAATTTGCAAATCTTCACCCAGTTGGGTTACCGAACGAGCATAAGAGACAGATGCACCTGATAACATTGGCAGATATAAACCGCCGGTTCTCTCTAAGGTGTGTGATAGTGGCAAAAAGGACAAAAATATATCATCTGGATAAATGGTTACCACCTGTGAGGCATAATAAGCATTAAGCAGAATATTGTTGTGGGTGAGCATAACCCCTTTTGGTTTGCCAGTGGTGCCAGAGGTATACACAATGGAGGCTAAACTGCTCTCATCATGGTTGATGTTTTGGTAGGCACCATTTAAACCATATACCCAGTCGTCCAAACTCTCTAACCTTGAATCTTGTGGTTCATCTTCTTCTTCAATGGTGTTGATGCTGATAATTTTTTGCACTGATGATAAATCTATGCTCTCAGATGCCAATTTTTGCCATTGTTTTCTGCCCTCCACCACTAATAATTTGCAATCTGAGTCTTTTAAAATATAAGCTGTGTTATCTGGACGGTCGTCCATATATAACGGCACAGTTACTAAACCTAATCCCATTGCTGCTTGATCAAACACCACCCAGTTGCGACAATTTTTTAACATAACTGCCACTCTGTCGCCTTTTTTTAAGTTTTCTTTTTTTATGGCATCTTGCCAACGACCAACTTCAATTGCCATCTGGTGCCAAGTAGTTTTGTGCCATTTTTTGTTGGCCAAATCAAATTGTTGATAAGCTAAATCATTAGATGAGCGATTAACTCGCACGGAAAATAAATCAGATAAGGTTTTAGCAGATTTTGGTGTTATAATATCGGTTTTCATATCTTATATCCTTTAAAAATTAAATGAAAGCTCTTAAAATTGCTTATTTTACCATAATTTCTTTGTTAATTGTCCTTTTATCTATAATTTGGTTAATAAAAACACCAATTATATATCAAAAATACCTGCAAGATGAGGTGGAAACCTACGTATCTGTTAAATTAAATAGCAAAATAAGTTTTGCCTCTTTTTTGATAAAGTGGGACAATGATAACTTTGGCCTATATTTAAAAGATGTAAACCTTATAAGTTATGACAAATCATCATCTGTGCATATTGATGAGTTAAATTTTTATATCAACACCATAGAATATCTATCTAATTTTAAATTTGTCTGGCACCTATATAGCAATGGAATCTCCATTGTTTTAAACGAAAACGAACAGGGATTTATTCAACTATCAGGTGTTGCTCAAAATATCAATAAAAAAGAGAAAAAAAAATCAATATCTACCAAGAAAATTTCAAATAAAACAAAAAAACAAAAAGTGGAAGAGAAAAATAATCTTGTTTTTTTCTATTTACCAAAATACTTACACCTTGCTAATAGTTCCATAACTATCAATAAATATAATGGCTCATCTGTTGTTTTTTCAGATGTAGATATGCTTATATCTAACAATAAAAACTCCCACAAAGTGCAATTAAAAGCTAATTTATCTGATGATTCCTCTGCCCTTATGATTTTAAATGTTGACGATGGTATAAATGGTAATTTTTATACAGAAATAAATAAAATGCCAATAGAAACTATAAAAAAATTATCAGCTATTGGTTTTGATGTCGAAGGTTTTGTTGATGGCAGATTATGGGGTGAGATCAAAAATTCCAGGTTTATGTCAGCATATGCAATGATTGAAAACTTAAATATGAAGATTGCTAAAATACCGATGTCATCCGATAGAACTATTGTTCAGTGGAACAGGAATCTTAAAAACAAAACGATTAAAATCTGGTTTGATGGCGGAATTGTGGATAATATAAAAATTAAAAAAAATTACTTTACCCTGTACCAAAACAATCAGATAGTGGGAGAAAATATCTTGTTAATAGATAATTTCGATATCCGTGAAATATATGCTTTTGAGCAATTATTTAGTGCTGAACAAATAAAATTATGGCGACAAACCAGACCTCGTGGCAGGTTAAAAGATGTAAAAATTATATTCAATACAAATATAACGGCACTATCGGCTGATTTTAAAAATATTGGCTTCAATAAAACCGTAGGCATCCCAGGTATTAAAAACTTCACTGGTAAATTGCTTTTCTCAAACAAGGAGTTGATAGTTGATATTGATTCAAAAAATGCAAGTTTAGACTTCATTCCCTTGTTTCGCAAACCCTTTTCTATAACAAAACTACAAGGAGCAATACGAGTTAACTTAAATGGCGATAAATTAGATGACGGTATAAGCATCAGCAGCAGCTCTATTTTTCTGCAAACACCTTTTATAAAAACTCACAGCAAAATAGGATTTAAAACAGATAACAATGGGTTGTTATTTTTAGACCTACAAACAAAAGCGATTGACGGCATAGCAACAGGGGTACCTTTTTATTTGCCTATAGGAATTATGGATAAATCATTGATAAAATGGCTTGATGAAGCTTTTATCTCAGGTAATGCAGGTGATGCTAATCTTATTTTTCGTGGTAATTTGTTAAATTTTCCATTTAAAAAGAACGAGGGAACTTTTGATATAGGGTTTAGTGTGGATAAATTAAAATTAAAATTTTTATCAAATTGGAGCGCTGCAAAAGATATCAAAGGACAGGTGCATTTTCTTAATAATTCTTTATTTTTTAATGGGACATCCGGAATCTTACATGGTGTCAAGAGCAACAAATTTTCAGGTAACATTAAAATTTTGGACAATCCAGTTTTAAATTTAAAAATAGCAGGCACTAATAAAACTAAAACTCTTACTGATATTTTAACCAAAACTCCACTTAAAAAAGATTACGGTGATGCGGTTAATCAATTTAATTTTACAGGAGGTAACACCTATGCTAATGTTGTTGTTAAGGCATTTTTAAATAATAATAAAAATCCTCAAATAAATGGTAATTTGCATTTTAAAAATAGTCAGATAACAGCAAAAAGTTACCCCTTAGAATTTAAAGCCATAAATGGTAATTTAAAATTTTCAAAATCTGGTGTATTCGTCGATAAGATAACTGCAGATTTTTTAGGGTCACCTGCTAATATATCAATTAATACTAAAAATAACATCATAGATATCAATATGGAATCTCGAACAAATACAGACAAACTTATCAAATCTTTCTTAAAAAATGTAACGACAAAATCATCTGGTAACGCGAACTATAAAACAAATATCAAAATTACTCTACCAAATAAAAAATTATCAAGAGAGAGAAAAATATCTATTTCAATTTATAGCGATTTAGAAGGAGCAAAAATAAATCTCCCTGCCCCATTCAATAAAAAGATAACCAACAACAAAAATCCTCTGAAGATAAATTTAAACTTACCCAATAAAAAAGAGCAATTATGGGCGACAATTAATTATAACAACAATATGCTTTATTTTTCTGCGCCAGGAGAAAAGCCTTTTAAAAAACTTAATGCAAAAGATCGAGGTTATTACATTAAAGGAAAAATAACATCTCTTGCGCTTGATAAATGGTTAGATATTTTTTACCCCAAAACAACAAAGAAAATAAAACAACAGCAGCAGCAAAACAATAACATAAAAGACGGTTTTGATTTTACTCTTTTAAAAGAATTAAATTTAGATTTGAGAAAAATATCCTACAATAAACAAATAACGAAACATGTAAAAATATCATCAACTAACAAAAATAAAGAATTAAAAATTAAATTGGATAGTATCTTTTTTGACTCATCTTTAAAATTTAATTTTAACAAAAAAAATACTGTTAGAATAAAGATAGACATCAATAATATCGGTGAATTTATTACAGGGTTCGGCTTTAAAAATTCGATGAAAAAAGGTTACGGCTGGATTGACGCCAACTTGCACTATACAGGATTATGGAGCATTGCTAACACCCTTGGTAATATTGAATTTAAAATGGAAAAAGGAGTAATAACAAATATTGAAACAGGGCCAGGTAGAATATTAAGCTTTTTAGATCTTGGCAACTTTACTCGCCGATTATCTCTGAATTTTGATGATGTTTTAGGTGAGGGCTTTGAATATAGCAAAATTACCGGTGATTACAAAGTTAAAAATTCATACCTATACACCAGAAATACTCTCATAAAATCGTCCATAGGACACGTAGCAATCAATGGTATTTTGGATATAGAAAAAGAAGAATACAATAAAACCATCGGCTTTACTCCTTCGATATTTATGAATATTCCTATTTTGGCAACCTTAGCCACAGCCGCCCCTGTTATAGGAGCATCTGTGTGGGCGGTGTTAAAAGTTCTTAAAAATAATGGAGCAGACATTGCCAAAGCACAGGTAATTGTATATCATCTTACGGGACAATGGAGCAAACCAAAATATGACACTATGACATTAAAAGAGCAAGAAAAATTTAAAAACAAAAAAGAAAAATAATTTTTGTTATAATTCAAAGATTTTAAACCAAAATTTATTTTATGAAAGTTAAAGTTGCAGTATTACAAATGGTATCTAATTCTGTTGTAGCCCACAACCTAATGCAGACAAAAAGACTCATCAAAAAAGCTTGCGATAAAAAAGCCCGTATGGTGCTTTTGCCTGAAAATTTTTGTTGTATGCCAAAACAAAATTCAAAATTATTAAATGTTGCCGAAGAATATAAATCAGGACCTATTCAACATTTTTTATCCGATCTTGCAAAAGAATTATCCATCTGGATTTTTGCACCATTACCAATATTATGCGATGAAAAAGATAAGATCAAACAGTCGTTATTGGTCTATAACGATAAAGGTGAAGAGATGCAAAGATACGACAAGATTCATTTGTTTGATGTGAATCTCCCCCATGGAGAATCCTATCAAGAATCGTCCTATACAAGTTATGGAGATAGCTTAAAAACAGTTAAGACACCATGGGGGATTATAGGTTTATCTATTTGTTATGATTTGCGTTTTCCACAAATGTATCGTAAATTAGTCGATATGGGTGCGACTATTATTGTAATCCCCAGCTCGTTTGCCAAAACAACAGGACAATATCACTGGGATGCTTTATTAAAAGCTCGTGCGATTGAAAACCTATCTTATGTTTTGGCAGCTGATCAAGGTGGCTCTCACCCCAACGGTCGGATAACATTTGGTGGCTCCACAATAATAAATCCTTGGGGACAAACCTTAAAAAATATCCCTCATGGTAGCGGTATTATTGTTGATACCATCGATACAGACTATATTCATACTATTAGAGAAAATTTTCCTGTTTTGCAGCATAAAAAAATATATTCTGAATAATCTGTGATGAATGGAGTTTTATATGTTGTGGCGACCCCCATCGGTAACTTAGATGATATAAGTCGCCGAGCGATAGAAGTTTTAACTGATGTTGATTTAGTTTTATCAGAAGATACTCGCCACAGCAAAAAATTATTAAATCACCTTGGAATCCAGCAAAATTATCTGCCATGTCATAACTGGAACGAAGATCGATTAAAACAACAGGTTTTAAATAAACTAAAAACAGGTCATAACTTAGCTCTTATATCCGATGCAGGCACTCCTCTTATATCTGATCCAGGATATAGGATTATAAGTTTTTTGCAACAACAAAAGATTAAAATAGTGCCAATCCCTGGTGCATCTGCTTTAATTTCTGCTTTATGTGTATCAGGACTACCCACCGATAAATTTTCTTTTTTTGGTTTTTTACCAAGCAACAAATCGTCTCGTTTAAAAAAATTACAACAAATTAAAAACTCAAATATGAGTTGCATAGTTTATGAATCCTGCCATAGAATTCTTGAATCCCTATCTGATATGATAGATATTTTTGGCAAAAATCATAAAATATGCATTGCAAGAGAGATGACAAAACTATATGAAAACATTGAATTGAATGAGTTAGAATGTATTTATGATTTAATAAAAAACAATAAAGACCAACAAAAAGGAGAGTTTACTTTGGTTATATCGTCACCTAAGAGCGAAAATGAAGATGAAAACGAGCGAGAAAATAAAAATATACAAATTAAAAAATTTTTAAAGATTCAGTTAAAATACCTACCTAAAAAAGATGCCGCCAAAGCCTGTGCCGAATATTTTAAAACAAACAAACAACACTGTTATAAAATTGCTTTGGAATTATAAACAAAACCCCATTCTATCTGCACTGCTCTATATGACTCAACGCTCCATTGGCATGTAATTCCCCACCTCATCATGCTTGAGATTAATTTTGTCATGTGAATACCGAGATTTGATGTCACACGAGAGTTAAAATCAATCATGCGATAGGCGCTCATGCAAAACCAAAATACCGTCTTGCAAAAACTAAAATATCGTCTTGCTGAACTTGATTTAGTATCCATTCATCCAACAAAACGATCCATAATCCATGGATTGATTCCGTATCAAATCACATAATGATAAACAATGAGAATGAATCATTAAACTGGCAACAACAAATTTATCTTTATTGAAAGATTTAAATAACTACCGCAATCGGAAGTGGTGCTTTAGCTCCGCCCTTGCAACTTGTTGCAACATACAGAATAAAAACGGCAATTTAAAACTTGCGAAAAATACTGTTTTACTTATAACTCTTGTTTTTGAAATAATAAATAACATGTAAAGTTGTTAGTTGGTGTTGTGTTTTTGCAATTTGAGAGGCTTATAACTTATAAGGTTGCAACAAGTTGCAAGGGCGGAGCTAAAGCACCACTTCCAATGGTTTCCGTCATAACGAGGAGGACGAGAATAATTGATAATTAATAATTAACAGTTATTAGTTTAAAGTCAGCTATTAATTTTTAACTATTAACTAATAACTATATAGACTGCCGTGGTTATCTCTTTTTACTGTCGTCATCCACGAGGAGCGGTAGCGACAAAGTGATCTCTTTGGGTGTCCGTTTGCCCCAGGAGATTGCCACACTCGCAGTCGCTGCAATGACAGGGGTTTCTTTTTGGGCTTGTTTTCGCTCTGCGAGATTAGTTATTTCACAGCCTCGGACGATGGGGACGAGTTTAAAAAGCTGCCAGATTGTGAGTTATTATTTTTTCTACATACTTATTGGTGCTTAAACCTGCCATCTGAGCATTTTGGATAAGCTGGCTATGGATTTTAGGATTAGTGCGAACAATGAATCGTCCAGAAGCTGGTTTGTTTGGCAAACAACCAAAACTTTTGCAAGAGGTTATATAATCATCAACAGACTCAGCAAATGCTTTTTTAAGGCTATCTACCGATGTTCCGTGAAAACTTATAATATCA
>QNFE01000029.1 GCA_003645455.1 Gammaproteobacteria bacterium
AATAAAATGCACCTATTTTACCAAAAAATTCGTCCAATAGATTGCAAGCTTCCTCATTTTTTAATAAAATATGCACTATTTTCTTATTATTCTAAATCACACTTGAATTATGCAAAGGTCTCATTGAAAGTGGGACTTATGTTTCTACCTTTTAAGTTTTTGATTTTAAAACATAAAAACTTTGGTAGTTTATGCACCACCTCCGATTTTGGTTAGTTATTCAGAGGCTTTGAGAAAGTTGTTAGATCAATTTACCGTGACATTTTTTATATTTTTTACCAGATCCGCAGTGACAAGGTTCGTTGCGACCAATTTTTGGTTGTTTGCGAACAAACGGTGATTGATTTCGCTCTTGATTTGCCTGATTTTGATTCATTCCCATATTTTGAGTCTTTTGGTGAATAAGATCAATATCCTGGTTGGTATTTTGTTCATATTGATTTATCTGCTCACTACTTTGCACCTTTACCAAACTCAATAGAGATGTAACCTCAAACTTAACCTTGTCTAATAACTGGGAAAACATAGCAAAAGATTCTTTTTTATACTCTTGGGTTGGGTTTTTTTGAGCATAGGATCTTAGCCCAATTGATTGGCGTAAATAATCCATAGCCGATAGATGCTCCTTCCAATAGGTATCTAACTGCTGCAACATAACCTCTTTTTCAAAACGATAAAACTCTGCTTGATCTACGTTTTCAAATTTATCACTATATGTTTTTGTTATATTTTCTATAATAAAATTTGCAATATCTTCTGGTTGATTTTTTTCATTTTGACTTATGTAATCGGCAATTGAGACGTTTAAAGCAAATTTTTCATTACAAATTTCTTGTAGATTTTCTATATCCCATTGTTCTGGAATTGATGATGGTGGAATATAGTCATCTATTGCTGAATCAATTACAGATTTACGCATAGAAGTTATGTTTTTGTTGATGTTATCTGATTGTAACAGTATATTCCGTTGGTCATAAATAACTTTGCGTTGGTCGTTGGCAACATCATCGTATTCAAGTAAATTTTTACGAATATCAAAGTTATGAGCTTCTACTTTTCGTTGAGCATTTTCAATGGCACGGGCGACCCATGGGTGCTCGATTGCCTCACCGTCTTCCATGCCAAGTTTTTGCATAAGTGATGATACTTTTTCTGAGGCAAAAATTCTCATTAGAGGATCCTCTAATGATAGATAAAAACGGCTTGATCCTGGGTCTCCTTGTCTGCCTGATCTTCCTCGTAGTTGATTGTCAATTCTTCGAGATTCGTGCCTCTCTGTGCCTATTATATGTAGACCTCCTGATGTCACAACTTGATTATGCTTGTCTTGCCATTCATTTTTAAGTTGCTCTATTTTTTTATTATCTTTCTTTTTTAATTGCTCTATTTGCATGCTTACATTGCCACCTAACACTATATCTGTGCCACGACCTGCCATATTGGTAGCAATAGTGACAGACGATAGACAACCTGCATTAGCTATAATCAAGGCTTCTCTTTGGTGTTGTTTCGCATTTAAAACTTCATGGCGGATCTTTTGTTTGGTAAGAATTTGGGACAAAACCTCTGAATTTTCAATTGAAGTTGTGCCGACTAAAACAGGCTGTCCTCTTTTTACACAGCTTTTTATATCATCTGATATAGCTTGAAATTTTTCAGCAAATGTTAGATAAACTAAGTCTGTTTTATCGGCACGGAGCATGGGTTGATTGGTAGGAATTACTACCACTTCTAAACCATAAATTGATTGAAATTCAAAAGCTTCGGTGTCTGCTGTGCCTGTCATTCCTGATAATTTATTATATAGACGAAAATAATTTTGAAAAGTTATCGAAGCTAGGGTTTGATTTTCTTTTTGGATCGTAATATTTTCTTTGGCTTCAATCGCTTGATGAAGTCCATCTGACCATCTGCGACCTTCCATTGTGCGTCCGGTAAATTCATCAACAATGACTATTTGACTATCATTGATAACATAATCTGTGTTGACAAAAAATAAATTATGGGCACGCAAGGCAGCATTGGTGTGGTGCATTAGTGATATGTGGGATGGATCATAAAGACTCTCACCTTCTTTTATAAGCCCATCGGACAATAAAAGTTGTTCTAATTTTTCATGTCCTGCCTCTGATAACAAAACCTGTTTATGTTTTTCATCAACACTGAAATCTCCATCTGAATCCTTGTCTGTTTGTTTGTTAAGTTTTGGCACAAGTTTATTTATTTTTTGGTATAACTCTGTGTTATCTGATACAGGTCCTGATATAATCAAAGGAGTTCTTGCCTCGTCAATTAAGATGGAATCAACCTCATCAACAATAGCGAAGTTTAGCTGTCTTTGCACTTTTTCATCTTTAGAAAATGCCATATTATCACGTAGATAATCAAAGCCAAATTCATTATTTGTGCCATAGGTTATATCACAATTATAGGCCTGTTTTTTTTGCTCGTGGGATAGATTTGCTGTTATGACTCCCACACTCATCCCTAAAAAATTATAAAGTTGTCCCATCCAGGCGGCATCTCGTTTTGCCAGATAATCATTGACTGTGACTACATGGACACCATTGCCGCTCAAAGCATTGAGATAAACTGCAAGGGTCGCCATTAAGGTTTTACCTTCGCCCGTTTTCATCTCAGCAATCTTGCCGTCATTTAAGACCATACCACCTATCATCTGTACATCAAAATGAGCCATTTTTAATGATCTTTTTGAAGCCTCTTTAACCAGAGAAAATGCCGCAGGTAATAGATCGTCCAACGGGCTACCATCTTTTAATTGTTGCTTTAAGTCGGCTGTTTTTTGTGGAATTTCTTCGTCACTTAAATCTATAAATTCAGATTCAAAAGATAAAATTTTATCCGTTTTTTTAGCATAAACTTTGACCAGCCTGTCGTTGCGACTACCAAAAACTTTTTTAATTAATTTTTTAACCATATTGTTTTGTTTAGCGAGTTATCGATAGTCCTTTTAAAATATTCAAAGCGGTATTTAGCTGATAATCATCATTGTCTTTTTTGTCATCTTTGCTTTTTTTGGCGCTCTTTTCTTGTTTTATTTTTTTGCTAATTTTTTTGTTAGGATTGCTAATATGTTTTTCTAAGTCTGCTTCTTTTAAAGGGTCAATACTTTTTTCAACTGATGATATTTTTAATTTATCCACTTCAATATCAGGCACTATTCCCTCGTTTTGAATTGAAGTTCCATTGGGAGTAAAATAACGAGCTGTCGTAAGTTTGATAGCACCACCATTGCTTAATTCGTGGATAGATTGCACTGATCCTTTACCAAAAGTTTGGGTGCCGACAATTACTGCTCGTCTGTGGTCTTGCAGTGCTCCTGCGACAATTTCAGATGCAGATGCCGAGCCTTCATTAACCAAAACGACAATTGGTTTACCAGATAAAATATCAGATCCTGATGCATTATAGGTTTTGTTTGCTGTTTTTTCACGGCCCTTGGTAGAGACAACTACCCCTTTGCTTATAAAGGTGTTGCTTACTCCAATTGCACCTCGTAACACACCACCTGGATTATTGCGAAGATCAATAATGATTCCTGCCATTTTATTGTCAGTATCTTTTTTTAATTTTGTAATTGCTTGTTTTAAATCATAAGTTGTATTAACCTGGAATTGACTAATGCGAATATAGCCATATTTATCATCCAAAACTTTTGATTTTACACTTTTGGTTTTGATTATGGCACGGGTAATTTTAACCTTAAATGGTTTTGCTGTGCCGTCACGTACTACTGTTAAAACTATGGATGTGCCAGGCTCTCCTCGCATAATATCAACAGCATCAGATAAAGTCATGCCTTTTACAGGTTTGTCATCAAGACGGATAAAAATATCACCTGATTGAATTCCTGCTTCATATGCAGGAGTATCATCAATGGGAGCCACTACCTTGACAAAACCATCTTCCATAGATACCTGAATACCCAGACCGCCGAATTTACCAGAAGTGCTCTCTTGTAACTCTTGCAAGTCATCGGGGCTTAGATATGCCGAATGAGGATCAAGACCCGCTAATAACCCCTCAATTGCATGTTCCATCAAATCTTTGTCACTAATTTCTTCAACATAATCAGATTTTACTTTTTCAAATACATCAGTGAAGGCTGAAATTTCTTTTAAAGGAATAGAGCCTGTGGATGTTTTGCCGACAACGGTAATTGTTACTGTAAGTAAAACTCCAAAAATAAAACCCATGAAAACAGAGGTGGATTTAAAGTTGTGCTGTTTGTTCATAATGTTATTAAAAAGATTAAAAGTTGCATATAATAACACTTATGGATATTAAATTGTAAATTTTTATTAGAACAGTTTATGGTTAGTTTAAAATTTTATGATGTTGTTTTTTGTTTTATGTCAAAACTTTGCATAAATCAAGTGTTGTTTATAAATTGTGCTTGATTTATACAGAAATCTTAATGTATAATATAAAAATTTTAAATGTTGCAGAGAAAACTATTATGATAAAAAAAGATATGACATCTCGTCCTGATCTAGCAAAATCTGCTATGGGAACAGGAGCTATGCGAACCCAAAAACCTATCTATGTAGATTTATTGCCTCCTTGTAATAATGCCTGTCCCGCAGGAGAGGATATTCAAGGTTGGTTAGATCTTGTGCAAAACAAACAGTATAAAGAGGCTTGGGTTTTGCTTACTGAAAATAATCCACTACCTGGGGTGCACGGTAGAGTTTGTTACCATCCTTGTGAGGTTGATTGTAATCGCGCCCACACAGACAAAACAATAAATATCCATGCCGTCGAGCGTTTTTTAGGAGATATGGCAGTTAAAAATAATTGGAAATATGAATACCCTGAAACCCAAAATGGCAAAAAAGTATTAGTAATAGGAGCAGGACCAAGTGGTTTATCGGCAGCCTTTCATTTAACGAGATTGGGGCATAAAGTAGAGATATACGAGGCGGCAGCCGTGGCAGGTGGGATGATTCATTTTGGTATTCCAGCCTATCGTATGCCCCGAGATGAATTAGCACAAGAAATACAACAAATTGAAAATATGGGGGTCACTATAACTCTCAATAAAAAAGTTGAAAATGTCAGCCTTGAAAAAGAAAAAGGAAGTTTTGATGCCGTATTTATTGCAATTGGTGCTCACATTAGCAAACAAATTGATATTCCTGGCAAGGATGATGATGGAGTCCGAGTCATGGATGCCATCTCTTTTTTAAAAAAATCACAAGAAAATAAAAGTAATTTTAAAATTGGCAAAAAAGTTGGTATTTATGGAGCTGGCAATACCGCCATGGATGTCGCACGAGTCGCAAAAAGAATCGGCGCTGATAAATCTTATATTATTTATCGCCGTGATAGAGATTCGATGCCTGCCCATGATTTTGAGGCAGATGAGGCAGCCGAAGAGAGTGTTGAATTTAAATGGTTTAGCACAATTGTTGAGGTAAATGAAAACCAGATTGTGCTTGATAAAATGAAAATAGATAAAAACAAACAACTAATAAGCACAGGAGAAAAAGAAAATCTACCCTTGGATTTATTAGTATTAGCCATAGGGCAAGATTCTGAATCTTCTTTTTTACAAAATGCCCAAGGAGTGGAATTAAACCAAAATGGCACAGTTAAAATCAATCAAAATATGATGACAGGTGCAGATGGCATTTTTGCAGGAGGGGACATGGTGTCATCAGATAGAAGTGTCACCATTGCTACAGGGCACGGCAAAAAAGCTGCGAGATATATCAATGCATATTTACGCAATGAGCCTTATATTCCACAAGAAAAAAATCCGATAGTCTCTCATCAAAAACTTCATCTTTGGTTTAAAACCTATGCCCCGCAACAAGAACAAGATGCCTTAAAACCTGAAAAAAGGTTGGAAGATTTTAGTGAAATTTTACAAGGATTAGATGAAGAAGATGTTTTGTTTGAAGCGCGCCGATGTTTATCCTGTGGCAACTGTTTTGAATGTGATGGTTGTTATGCTGCCTGCCCTGAGGATGCAATAATCAAACTTGGCAAAGGTAAGAGATACAAATATATCTATGAGCGATGCACAGGTTGTGCTGTCTGTTATGAGCAATGCCCATGTCATGCGATTGAGATGATAACAGATAACAACACACAGGAGATATCATAATGAAAGATTTTAAGCAAAAAACCGTGGAAGGTGGCGAAGCAGTGGTGCATGTTGCCTATCGGGTATCTGAGGTTTGTTCTATTTATCCTATAACCCCTTCATCATCCATGGCAGAACAAGCCGATATTTGGGCATCCGCTGGGATTAAAAATATCTTTGGAGTTGTGCCAGATGTTATTGAGATGCAATCCGAGGGAGGAGCAGCAGGCACCGCCCATGGTGCTTTGCAAACCGGAGCTATGACGACTACTTTTACCTCATCACAGGGTTTGTTATTGATGTTACCAAATATGTATAAAATCGCAGGTGAACTTACCCCTTGTGTTTTTCATGTCGCAGCTCGTGCTTTGGCTGCCTCGTCTTTATCCATCTTTGGCGATCATCAAGATGTAATGAGTGCCAGGATGACAGGTTTTGCTATGCTGGTTTCAAATTCCGTGCAAGAGGCTCACGATATGGCGCTTATCTCTCATGCTGCCACTTTAAAATCTCGGATTCCTTTTATGCACTTTTTTGATGGTTTCCGCACCTCGCATGAGATAAATAAAATCACGATGATTGACGATGAAAATTTATCATTGATGATAGATAATGATTTAATATATGCTCATCGCAAACGAGCATTAAACCCCGATAACCCATTTATCCGAGGAACCGCCCAAAATCCAGATGTTTATTTTCAAGGGAGAGAGTCCGTTAATCCTTATTATCAAAACACTCCGCAAATAGTGCAACAAACTATGGATAAATTTGCCACTCTTACCGGACGACAATATAAAATTTTTGAATATACTGGATCAGAGACCGCAACAAATATAATTATCATAATGGGATCTGGCACTCAAACTGTGCAAGAGGTAGTCAAAAAACTAAACCTTGAAAATGAAAATTATGGAGTTTTGTTGGTCCGTCTATTCCGTCCATTCTCTGATGATGCCTTTCTAAAAGAACTACCAAAAACTGTAAAAAATATCGCAGTTCTAGATCGCACCAAAGAACCAGGATCAAACGGCGAGCCATTATATCAACAAATTTGCACCTCAATTTTTCAAGCTTATAATGATAAAAAAATCCAAGAAATACCAAAAATAATCGGCGGTAGATATGGTTTGTCATCAAAAGAATTTACCCCTGCTATGGTTATAAGTATATTTGATGAAATGCAAAAAGAAAAGCCTAAAAACAATTTTACAATCGGCATCAATGATGATGTAAGCCATACCAGTCTTGAATATGACAAATCTCCTATTATGGAAAATGATGGCATAACAGCCGCTTTGTTTTATGGTCTGGGATCAGATGGCACAGTAGGAGCCAACAAAAACTCAATTAAAATTATCGGTGAAAATACTGCTCTTTTTGCCCAGGGATATTTTGTCTATGATTCTAAAAAAGCAGGGGCACAGACTGTATCTCATCTTCGATTTGGCAACAAACCCATTAACTCTCCTTATTTGATTCAATCGGCAAGTTTTGTCGCCTGCCATAGTTTTAATTTTCTATTTAATACGGATATGCTTGATAAAGCCGCAGATAATGCTGTTTTTCTATTAAACACAACTTTTGCTAAAAATGAAATTTGGCAACAATTACCTGAAAATGTGCAACAAACCATAATTGATAAAAATATTAGTTTATATATAGTAGATGCATTAGAAGTCGCCCAAAAAACCAATATGGGCAAAAGAATCAATACGATTATGCAAACTTGTTTTTTTGCTATCTCTGGGGTTTTGCCCAAAGATGAGGCGATTAGCCATATTAAAAATGCCATTAAAAAAACCTATTTTCGCAAAGGTGAAACTATTATCAAGCAAAATTATGAGGCAGTGGATCAATCCTTGCAACATATGCAACAGGTAGACATTCCTCAGAAAATAAATTCAATCGCACAAAACAAATTAAGGGATATGAGCGAAGCACCGATATTTTTCAAAGAAGTAACCTCCAAAATGATTGCAGGATTAGGTGATGATTTACCGGTGAGTGCGATTCCAGAGGACGGCACCTATCCATCTGGGACAACAAGATATGAAAAACGCAACATAGCAGATTTTATCCCTCTATGGCGAGAGGATTTATGTATTCAATGTGGCAATTGTGCGTTTGTCTGTCCGCATGCTGTTATAAGGGCTAAGTTTTATCATCAAGATTTTTTAAAAATTACCAGCAACCTCTTCAAATCAGCCCCCATCTCTGCTCGTGGCTTTCCTGATACCCGTTATTCTTTGCAAATTTATGGCGAAGATTGCACAGGTTGTGGTGTTTGTGTTGAATCCTGCCCTGTGCAAGTCTTAGAAAACGGCACAAAAATCCGTGCTATCAATATGCAACCAAAACCACAAATCATAAAAGACAACACAAAAACAGTTAAAGATTTTGAAAAAATCCCTTTTAATTCTCGCTCACAGGTAGATTTTTCATCTGTCCGTGGAGCGCAATTTTTAGAACCATTGTTTGAGTTTTCAGGAGCATGTGCAGGGTGCGGTGAAACCCCATATGTCAAATTATTAAGCCAACTTTTCGGACCCCGAGCTTTAATCGCAAATGCCACCGGATGCTCGTCTATTTATGGCGGAAACTTACCCACTACCCCATGGGCAAAAAACACCGCAGGGCAAGGTCCGGCATGGTCCAACTCTTTGTTTGAAGATAATGCAGAGTTTGGGTTAGGGATGCGAGTCAGTGCCGATTTTCAATTAAAAACAGCCAGAATTTTATTACAAAAATTAAAAGATTTATTACCAACAGAATTAGTAAATGATATTTTAAATTCAAAGCAACATGTCGGCTCACAATTGCGGAGCCAAAGACAAAGAGTAGAACAACTAAAAAGAGAGCTTATTAAAATAGAACAAAACAAAGATGCAAAAAATCTGTTATCAATGGTAAATCATCTTGTTCGTCGCTCGGTGTGGTTGCTCGGCGGTGACGGCTGGGCATATGATATCGGATCAGGAGGATTAGATCACGTTTTAGCATCAGGTCGTGATGTTAATGTGTTAGTAATGGATACCGAAGTATATTCAAACACCGGCGGACAAATGTCAAAATCAACCCCATTAGGATCATCAGCCAAATTCGCCTCAGCCGGCAAAAGAATCGGTAAAAAAGATCTGGCATTACAAGCTATTTCTTATGGTAATGTTTATGTCGCAAGAGTCGCATTCGGCTCAAATCCACAACAAACCTTAGATGCAATGCGCGAGGCAGAGGAATATAAAGGTCCATCACTAATTTTAGCATTCAGCCCTTGTATCGCTCACGGTTATGATTTACGACAAATGTTAGAGCAACAAGATTTGGCGGTTGCATCAGGTTATTGGCCTTTGATCCGTTATAACCCAACTTTGCGAGCCGAAGGCAAACAACCTTTTATAATGGACTCGCCAAGACCCAAAATCCCATTAGAAGATTATGCTTATAACGAGGCAAGATTTAATGTTCTCTTAAAAACCCACCCAGAAGATGCCAAACATTTAATGGAAGTCGCCCAAGAACAATTAGATTTACGAATGCAAACATACGAACACATGGCACAACAATCATACAGCAAATTCCAGCCTATTGCATAAAATTAGTTTTAAGTTTCGTCATGGCACAGACGGACGGAAAAATGATGAAATATCAAGCGCTTAAACCGCCGCGGCAATCTCTTGAGGGATAACGGACGCCCAAAGAGATCGCCACGTTCGCCACGCTCACTCGCGATGACGACATTAAAGAGAGATAACCACGGCAGTTGATTATCCCGTGTTCCTCTTTTTTCTCCGTCTGCCTCGTGATGACGGATTCCAATCGGAGTTGATGGCAAACTACCATATTTTTTATATTTTAAAATTAAACACTTAACAAATTGACATTTGCACAAGGTGAATGTAAAAACTCCACTGCCTGTCTTATGTTTTTTTAACAATAATTGATTTTTTAATATCATTATAGTATCATAGACGGATGAATAACAAACAACTAAAAACTTATCAAAAAGTTTTTAATAATCCTATAAATGGCAATATCAAGTGGTAAGAAATTGAAAAAATGTTAATGAGTTTTCAAGTTATGGTTATTGAGGGTAGTGGCTCGTGTGTGACTTTTATTAAAGGTTCTGCCAGATTAGATATTCACAGGCCTCATCCACAAAAAGAGGCACTAAGGTATAGGATAAAATTAGTTCGTGAGTTTATAAACAAAATTAAGGAGCAAAACAATGTTAAATTATAAGGGTTATTCGGCAGTTATTGATTATGACGAGGTTGATAAAATTTTGATCGGCAGAGTTGCAGGCATCAATGCTATTGTAGGGTTTCATGCAAAAACATCAGATGAATTGGAGCTTAAATTTAAACAAAGCATAGAACACTATCTCGCTACTTGCTTGAAATTAAAGCAACAACCTGAAACTGCTTTTTCTGGAAAATTTGTGATTAGAATGGAGCCTGAATTACATGCCAAAATCTCACATTTGGCAGCTCAACAAAATAAGTCATTAAATAGCTATGCTGTTGATGTTATCCGCAAAAGAGCATTGTAAATGGAAAATTTTAATAATTTAAAAAACATAAATCAAAACTTATATCAAGATTTATCTGATATAATAGACCAAGGTAAAAAACAACTTGCCAGCGGTGCTAATAGTATTTTGACATTAACTTATTGGCAGATAGGCAAACGGATAAATGATGATATTTTGCAAAATAAACGTGCCGAATATGGCAAAGAAATTGTTAATAAAATAGCCCATTATTTGGTTGAAAATCACGGCAGAAGTTTTTCTGTTCGTAATATCCGCCGAATGAGGCAGTTTGCCGATGAATTTTCTGATATTGCAATTGTGACACCACTGGTGACACAATTAAGTTGGTCGCACTTTTTAACTCTTTTTTCATTAAAAAACCAAGATGCCAGAATATTTTATGCCAAAAAATCAATTGAATCCGCATGGGGAAAACGAGAGTTAAAAAGACAAATTGAGCGAAAAGTATACGAAAGAACCCAGATAAGCAAAGTTCAAAAACCCGTAACAATAAAAAAAGAATTTGCAGAAATAAATGTTTTTAAAGACCCTTATTTTCTTGACTTTTTAGGTTTGAAAGATGGTTATTTAGAAAAAGATTTAGAGTCCGCAATCATTAAAGAATTAGAATTATTTATCTTAGAACTGGGAGGCGGTTTTTCTTTCGTGGAGCGACAAAAACGGATAATAATTGACGACAAAGATTTTTATCTTGATTTATTATTTTATCACAGAAAATTAAAAAGACTTGTTGCTGTGGAGTCAAGGAAGATCTGAATAACCTATGCAATCATTAAAACAGCAACTTTACAACCGCTTGCAAATTTTTAAAAAGCCACCAGAGACTTACTATTGCTGGCTTCTTAAAAATTCACAATCGGAAGCAAATTTACTATTTTACCAATCACATAGGTTATTCAGATCTTCCTTAAAAATAGACGAATTTAAAGCCGCTCACAAAGGGCAAATGGAGCTTTATTTAAAATGGTTGGATAAATATGAAAAAGAAAAAAATGAAAAATCACCAATCGGACTTATTTTATGTGCCGAGGCAAACCGAGAACAGGTTGAATTATTACAAATGCACGAAGACGGAATAATGGTTGCCGAATATTGGAGCGACTTACCACCAAAAGAAAAATTAGAACAAAAACTGCATAATATCCTAATAGAAACAAAAGAGAGAATAGAGACTCAAAAAATTTTAGAAAACACATAAAATTATGCTTGATTTATGTAAAGATCTCATTGTATTATAAGCAGTATTTTTTTAAAAACTGGAAACACAAAAAATGCCTAAAAAAGAAATTGAAAAAGTTTTAGATCCGCAATATTACAAACAAGAACCATCACCAGATGATTTTGATAATTTTAAAAAGGCTTTTTATGATTTGATAAAATCTACCAAAAAAATTGCAAAAGAAGATACTAACAAAAACCCATTAAGAGATTTTTTAATTGAAATGGGTTATGAGAGAAAGAATGTAAAATTTAATGCAAATTATGTAGATTTATCAATCCATAAAGATGATGATGTTCCACAGGTTTTAATTGAGTGTAAAAAACTTATCAGCGATGAGATAGTAACAACGAGTGTTCTAAACAAAAAAGCATTCCATCAAATTATTCTTTATTACCTGAGAGAAAAAGCAAAAAACAATGTATTTCTAACAAATATAATTATTACAAATAATGTTGAATGGTTTATTTTTAAATCTACGGATATTGAAAAACTTTGCCAAAACAAAGACGTCACCAACCTATTTAAAAACTATAACAACAAAAAAACTTCAATTGAAAAAACAAGCGGATTTTATAACTCTCTATCACAAATTTTAACCCAAACTCCAAGCCTTTTAAAAAACTTAGATTTTATAAATTTTTCTTTAAAAGATGATTTGTCAGTTGATGAATTAAAAGATATTTACAAAACCCTGCAACCAGAATACCTTTTAAAAACATTCATAATAAACGACTCCAACACCTTAAATAAAAATTTCTATGATGAATTATTACACATAATGGGTTTGCAAGAGACCAAAGACGGCGGCAAAAAAGTTATTCAAAGAAAAAGTGAGGCAAAAAGAGAAAACGGCTCTTTGCTTGAAAACACCATCATCAAATTAAAAACAGAACACAATATAACAGATGATAACAAACTTTTTGAAATTGCATTGGAATTAAACATAACATGGCTTAACCGAATTTTGTTTTTAAAACTTTTTGAGGCAAGGTTATTAAATATTCATAATAATGATAAAACCCCTGAAACCAAATGCCCCAAATTTTTATCCTATGAAGTAACAACCACCTACGACAAACTAAACACTTTGTTTTTTGAAGTTTTGGCAAAAAAAGTAGGGGAACAGCGAAAAACCGTTCAAATAAAACAATATAAAAAAATCCCATATCTTAATAGCTCGTTATTTGAACCCACGGAATTAGAACAAAAATATTTAAGGATTAGTAATTTAAAAAGCACTCTTACCATAAGCAACAAAGACACCGCTTTAAAAAACGAAGACAAAAAGCTGCCAAGTTTAGAGTATTTATTAAGATTTTTAAACTCATATGATTTTGGCACAGATGACAAAGCCGATTTTAAAGATGACGATACAATTATAAACTCAGCCGTGTTGGGCTTGATATTTGAAAAACTAAATGGTTACAAAATGGGAAGTTATTTTACCCCTGCATATATAACGATGTATATGACACGACAGACAATCACAAAAGCCGTTGTTGATAAATTTAATCAAGAATTTGAAATTGAAACCAATAATTTTAATGAATTAAAAAACTATTGCGAGCAACATTCATACAAAGATGATTTCAGACAAAAAGCAAACAAAATAATAAACTCAATTACTATCTGTGATCCTGCCGTAGGTTCCGGACATTTTTTGGTAAGTAGCCTTAATGAGTTAATTTATATTAAATCTAAGTTGGGTATATTAGATAACTTAGGTGCTTATGAAATAAAATTAGAAAACGATGAGTTGTGTATTGAAAATAAAGAATCAGAAAAGTTCAAATATCATTTTAACAAAAACAACAAAATAACAGATGAAATAAAAGAAGTGCAAAAAGCAATTTTTAATCAAAAACTCCATATAATTGAAAACCAACTTTTTGGAGTTGATATAAATCCTAACTCGGTAAAAATCACAAGGTTAAGACTTTGGATAGAGTTATTAAAAGAGTGTTATTATGACAAAAACAACGAATTAGTAACCCTACCAAACATTGATATAAACATAAAAGAGGGAAATTCCCTTATCAGTCGTTTTGCTTTGAATGATGATGAAAACGACAAACAAAATAACTCCAAAGAGTTTAAAAAAATCTTACCAGACTATAAAAAATCAGTCAAAGAATACAAACAAACCAACAAAAAAAATAAAAAAGAAATAACAGAAAAAATACAAGAAATTAAAAAATCATTTGTCGGCACATTAGAAGATAACAGCAAATTTATCAAAACCCTGCGAACCTATGTATCAAATTACGGTTATAGTGACGGCAGTCTGACAGACGAGTTATTGATAATAGCTATCAAGAATAAGCCACCCACCCAAACAGGTTTTTGGAAAAATGATAACAACAGCAATCCACAAAACTCAACAACATTGCAACAAGGGGACATGTCCCCTTGTCAAAACGAACAAGAAAAAAACATAACAAAACAAAGCCAAAAAATCGAGCAAAAAACACAACAAAAATCCCTCGCAAAACTTCTCGCCGAATACAAAAAACAAAAAGAGGCAGAATCAGGCAAAATCTACCAAAACTCGTTTGAATGGCGATTTGAGTTCCCCGAGGTTTTAAATCAAAACGGCGAGTTTGCAGGTTTTGATATAATTATCGGCAACCCACCTTATATAATGGAAGACGAGAATAAAAATGCTTTTAATGGTTTGCATGATGCCCCTTGTTATCAAGGAAAAACAGATATATGGCATTTATTTACTTGTAAAGCGATAAAACTTGCAAAAAAGAAAGGTTATGTTAGTTTTATTGCAAAAAATCAATGGTTAAATAGTTCCAGTGCATCAAAAATGAGAAAAAATATCTATAAAAATACTCGCATATTGACAATTATTGATTTTGGTATAAATATGATATTTGACGATGTCGGACAACAAACAATGGTTTTTTTGCTACAAGAGAACAAAACCAACACAACACACGATATAAAGTTTGTAAAATTCAATGAAAAAATTAGCAATAAAAAAATTTATGAGTTGCTAAACAAAAAGAATAATGGGCTTGAAGTGTCAATAAAAACAATAGAAAAAAATTACGATGAAAATAAAAATTTAACATTTTCATCATCTGAAAAAGAGACAATATTAGAAAAAATAGATGAAGATAAAAATTTTAAATTTGATGAAAAAAATGAAATCATTCAGGGAATAATAGGAGGACCAGACAAGGCTTTCATAATTAAAAATGATGAACTAAATCAATACAACAAAACAGAAAAAGAATATATAAAAATGTTTCACACAAATACACAAAGGTATATAACAAACGATACGGATAAATATATTTTTTACATTTCAAAACAAAAATTTACAGATAACGATTTAAAAGACTGCCCTAATATTATAGAAAAACTCACAGAATACAAGAAACAATTAAGCAACAGGAGAGAAGTTTTGAAAGGTAGAATGAAATGGTTTAATATTTGGTGGGCAAGGGATGAAAATTTTTTTAAAGATGGTGCAAAATTAGTCTGGGCAAAAAGAACCTTTGACAATAGATTTACATACACAGAAAAACAACTATACGGCTCGGCAAATTTGTTTTATATAAAATCAGACAGAGTAAATTTGAAATACATAACAGCATTATTAAATTCTCGCCTTATGTTTTTTTATATGCAAGAGCGACTAAAACACACAGGAGATTTATTGCAAATAGATAAAAATCAATTTTTAAGAATACCTTTATATGTTCCAAAAAATACAGAGCCATTTATAAAACTCGTTGATGAAATATTAAGAACCAAACAAAAAATAACAACTCTCAAAACACAACAAGGGGACATGTCCCCTTGTCAAAACAATACGGAGCAAAACGAGAAAAATAAAACGAAGCCAGAACAATCACAAAACCTGCAAACACAAATAGAAACCCTCCAAACCATGTGTCAAACTCAAGAGAGCAAAATAGACGATATGGTTTATAAATTATACAACCTAACCGCTGATGAAATTAAAATTATTGAGAACAAATAAAAAAAACCGTCATGGCACAGGCGGACAAAAAAATGATGTAATATCAAGCATTTAAACCGCCGCGGCAATCTCTTGAGGGATAACGGACACCAAAGAGATCGCCACGTTCGCAAGCTCACTCGCGATGACGACATTAAAGAGAGATAACCACGGCAGTTAATTCCCCCGTGTTCCTCTTTTTTCTCCGTCTGCCTCGTTATGACGGGTTTTTTTTGGTGTTGCATTCTTGTTTGAGTGCTGGAATGATAAATTAAAATTATTGGAGGAAATTAATTATTACACAAAATAAATATAAAATATTCTACATTATAAAATTTGGCAACAAGGAAAACATAACTCAGTTGCAAGAAAAGGGAGAAATTTTCATGCAAAGATTAAGCAATTACAGAAAAATAGAACGTAGTGAAATTGGTGATCCTAATGAAGGATTGAGTGGATTACATCAAGCTGATCAAATTAAATCTTTCAGATTTAACGGTAAAGAAATAAAAAAACAAATAGTGGGAAGTGTAAAAATGAGAGTGTCTAATACTCCTAATCCGTTCATTTTTCCAAGTTATGCTCTAACGGAAAAACAATTTGTTAACACTAAAAATAATATTGACAAACGATGTTTAGAGTTTGGAGATACCGCATTACTTATAACAGATTTTACAGAATTTCATAAAAGAATTGCAAAAAATATAAATGAAACTGATGGAATATATCGTGGTTTAGTTAAATATATAGACGACAAAACATTTAATGGGAGAATGTCAGTGTTTAATAAATTTAAAGGATTTAATCATCAAAACGAGTATAGAATAGCATTATATAGAAACTCTAAAAACGACACACTAAAATTTAACATAGGCTCATTGAAAGATATTTCTGAAATATATCCTTCCAGTATTCTGCTTGATGGATTAACATACGAATAAGAACTTATTGAAAAATGGAGGTGGGGCTTTAGCCCCACTCTTTTTTTATGCAATAAAAAAACATGTTCCCATAAAACAAAACAACTACAAAAAACAAAACCCCCAAAATCATAGATTTTGACCCCTTAAAAGGGGTAAATTAAAACCAATGGAAGTGGAATGCAAGTCACCGCCAGATGAAAGACTTGATTTTTAAAGCACTAAATATCAATAAAACTAAATCTACAAAAATAAAGTGTTTTGTTTTGTGGTTTCAGATAGGGCAACAAAAAGCACCAATATTTGTGGTTCTGTTCGGCGGGGTTAAAACCCCACTTCCAATAGAGCAAACCAATCCTCAAAAAAAAACATGCTCCCATAAACAAAGCAATCACAAAAAAACAAAAAACAAAAAACAAAAAAATGTTATTATATGGTTTTTAAATACCTTAAACCAAGCCACTTTTTTGTGGTCTATAATTATAAGTGGAGGCAAAATGCAAGTAGCATATCAACTAAAAGCGGATGAATTAGATTTAAAATTTATCAAATCTATTAAAAATTTATTTGGCAACAGACAACTTGATATCGTTGTCAATACTTATGAGTATCGTAATGATACTGAATATTTGCTCGCCAATAAAAAAAACTCTAAAAGATTATTAGAATCCATAACAGCAATAGAAAACAACAAAGAAAAACTAATTCATAAAACCATAGAAGATCTGGGATAATAACAAATTGTTAGCTTTTGAACAAAATGCTTGGGACGATTATTTGTATTTTAAATCCTGTGATAAAAATATATCTAAAAAAATTGACAATCTCATAAAAGATACCCTAAGAAACCCATTCGGTGGAATAGGCAAGCCTGAACCACTTAAAGAAAATCTTAGTGGTTACTGGTCAAAACGAATTACAAAAGAGCATAGATTAGTCTACAAATATGAAAATCAAAATTTGATTATAGCATCTTGTAGGTATCATTATTGATTGTTGTTATCAATTATTTACAAAAAGTTTAGAATATTGTAATGGTCGCCAAAACTTTATTTAAAATGAAAAATTATAAGCAAACCAACTCCACAAAAAAAACATGTTCCAATAAAACAAAGCAATCACAAAAAACAACACATAAAAATCATAAATGGTAAACTTGATTTATATACTCCAGAGATTATAACTCCATTAGAACTTTTTAAAGAGAGGTAAAACAATATGCATACCAACGAATTATTAGAAGAAAAATATAAAGCTCAAAAAGAACTTTATAAGAAAGCACAAAATACAAAACAAGATTATTTTGATGTAATCAAGCAAGAGGCAGAAAAATTATACCAAGAAAAAGGTTGGGTTATTGAGTATGATGTTCCTAACAACCAAAAGCCCTAAGAGATTATACTTGCTTACCATAAAAAACAATATTATAATTCATTTATTTAAAAAAAATGTTGTTATTTGATTTAGGATATTTTATAATATGTCGCTCTACCCCACCGTTGGTATCCTTGGACAAGGACCCACGGCTCGACAGCCGCCACTAATGCGGCTGTTCTTTTATGTCTTGTGTGGTTCAAAGAAAAATAAAACAAAAAAAATCCGTCTTTGTGGTGGTAGTGCAGCAATCTCCTCAACCGAAACGTAAATCAACAAAAAAACGGCTCTGCCGCAAGATTGCCACGGCGGTTTAAATGCTTGATATTACATCATTTTTCCGTCCGCCTTGCAATGACGAATCTATTATTTTGTGTCTCTTTTATGTCTTTTATGGTTCAAAAAAAATAAAAAAACAACATAAATTTATGAAATTTGCAGGAATGTGGCAGGATAGAAAAAGAATAGAACAAAAATGCTAAAAATCTGTTATCAATGGTAAATAATTTTATTCGCTGCTCGGTGTGGTTGTTAGGAGGTGATGACTATTTATATTCAATCTTCTCTATTTCAAATTCTAATAAACCTATGGGGGCTTGCACTTCTACATCATCGCCTGTGTTTTTGCCAATCAAAGCACGAGCGACAGGGGAGTTTATTGATATTTTGTTTTGTTTTATGTCCGCTTCAATGTCGCCTACGATCTGATATTTTAATTGAGTTTCTTTGTTTAAATCATAAAGGGTCACTGTTGCACCAAACACACAAGAGTCTAATTTTATTTGAGTTTGATCGATAATCTGGGCGTTTGATATGGTTGATTCAATATGTTTTATTTTTGCCTCAACCATACCTTGATGCTCTTTGGCTGCATGATACTCGGCATTTTCTTTTAAGTCACCATGAGCGCGAGCCTCGGCGATGGCTTTGATAATTTGCGGGCGTTTGACTTTTTTTAATCCATCAAGCTCTTGTTGCATTTTTTTGGCGCCATCGGCGGTAAGTGGTATTTTATCCATAATTTTTTAACTTGATATTAAAAACTCAATTTTTCTCTCGTTAAGGTTGATTGAATTTACCACAATTTTAACCTTATCGCCTAATTTATAAATTTTGCCTGTATGTTGCCCTATTAGTTTATGGTTTTTAACATCAAAGTGATAAAAATCTTTTGGTAGGTTGGTAATATGAATCATGCCCTCAACTAACAAAGAACCGATTTTAACAAATAAACCAAAAGATGTGACGGTATTTATAATGCCATCAAAAGATTGATTTATTTTATCCTGCATATATTGACACTTTAACCAGTCTTGAATATCATAAACTATCTCATCAGCGCGTCTTTGTCGCTGGGAACAAAGGGTCGCAATTTGGGTTATATTGGGGATTTTATCGCTCTTTTTGGTGGCAATAAATTCTTTTATCAAGCGATGATTTAATAAGTCTGGATAACGGCGAATAGGCGAGGTAAAGTGAGCATAATCATTTAAAGCCAGCCCAAAATGAGGACGGCTTTTATGGTTATAATATGCTTGTTTCAACGACCGCAACATAATAAGCGATAACACAAAACTATTATCGCGACCTTTAAATTGCTTGTATAATTCTAAAAAATGTTTAGGATCTGGGGTCTCTGTTCCTTTTAAATCCAAACCATATAACTTTAAAAAATCTCTTAAATTTTTTATTTTTTCAGCGGTGGGTTTGTCATGTACCCGATATAAACCTGATAATTTATTTTTTTTCAAAAATAAAGCACAAGAGACATTCGCCATTATCATGCATTCTTCAATAAGTCTGTGAATATCGTGTTGCACCGCAGGAGAGATATTTTTAATGCTTTTGTCGTGTTCGTTAAATTCAATCACGCCCTCGGAACTATCAAACTCCAAAGCACCTCTCTCATCTCTTTGTTTTCTTAAAATTTTATATAAATCTAATAAATTTGTTAAGTCTTTTTTAATATTTTTATGTTTGTTTTGAATCTCTGGATCTTTTTTGGTAATTAAAAACTCATAAACCTCATCATAGGTTAAACGAGCTTTGGAGTGAATAACAGCATTATAAAAATCATAATTTTTTAAAGTGCCATCATTGTTGATTGTCATCTGGCAACACAAAGCAAGCCTATCTACTTGCGGCATCAAAGAACATAAATTATTAGATAAAATCTCCGGCAACATCGGGATAACTTTGTGGGGCAAATAAACCGAAGTTGCCCGATCTGCTGCATCTTCATCAATTTTTGAGCCATGCTTTACATAAGAGGCAACATCTGCGATTGCCACATATAAAACCCATTCATTATTTTTATTTTTCTCACAATATACAGCATCGTCAAAATCTTTTGAGTCAGCACCGTCAATGGTCACAAATGTTAAATCTCGCAAATCATTTCTGTTTTTAAAATCTTTGTTGTTTATTTTTTGAGGAATTTTTTTAATCTCTGCCATTGCCTCATCTGAAAAATCAGCAGGGATATTAAAGTTTAATAAAGCTACTTCTGTTTGGCTATCGGTGGTTGCCTCATCCCCTAATATTTTGGTTATAACTCCTACGGCATTATGATGAGAGGTGGCATATTCGGTAATCTTTGCCTCTACAATTTGCCCGTCTTTGGCATTGTTGATATCAACCGGTGGGATAAAAATATCGCTATAAAGTCGTTTGTTATCAGGTTGCACATAACACAAACCTCGTTGATTAAAAAAAGTCCCGGCAATTTTGGTATAGGCTCGCTCCACAACTCGCACTAAAATCGCCTCGTCCCTGCCTTTGCGATCTTTGTTGCCAACTCTTGCGATAATCCTGTCATTATTCATCAAGGTTTGCATTTGTCGGTTGTATAAAACCAAATCATCACGGTCACCTTCATCTGGGATTAAAAAACCAAAACCCTCTGAATGGGCTTGCACTATGCCACTTATGAAATCATTGTTTTCAACGATTAAAAACCCGCCTTTGCGATTTTTAAAAATTTGTCCATCACGAGACATAGCTATCAATCTGCGTCTTAATCCTTCAATTTGGCTTTCATCTTTGTATTTAAACTCACGAATCAAACGATTAAAAGAAAGTGGAGTTTGCTGATTTTTGATAACCTCGGTGATAAACTCGCGGCTGGCAACAGGATTTTTATAGTTCTGTTGTTCTCTTTTTAACTGGGGATCTTTTTTTAACATTAGTATTTAATTGAAAATTATGCTTGCAAAACTGTCTCTTTATTATCTTTTGATAATAAATATGGCTCACTCTCGCCCAAAACTACCGCCTCGTCAATCGTGACTTTGACAATATTTTTTAAGCTGGGAATCTCATACATGGTGCCAAGCAAAACATTTTCTAAGATTGTTCGCAGACCACGAGCTCCTGTTTTGCGTTTGATAGCTTTTTTTGCAATGGCTTTGAGTGCATCATCACAGACCATAAGCTCAACATTATCCATCGCAAATAGTTGTTGGTATTGTTTGATAAGAGAGTTTTTAGGCTCGGTTAAAATCCGCACCAAAGATTTTTCATCCAACTCTTCTAAGGTGGTAATAATCGGCAAGCGTCCGACAAATTCTGGAATTAACCCAAATTTTATTAAATCCTCTGGTTCAACTTCTTTGAATAACTCGCTAATATTTTTTTTGTCATCTAATGATTTTATGGGGGCTGCAAATCCTATGCCGGAGTTTTCCGAGCGAGCTTGGATAATTTTATCCAAACCTGAAAAAGCGCCACCGACAATAAATAAAATATTAGAGGTGTCAATTTCAATCATCTCTTTGCCGGGGTGTTTGCGTTTTCCTTTGGGAGGCACGGAGGCTATGGTGCCTTCAATCATTTTTAAAAGTGCCTGTTGCACTCCCTCGCCTGAGACATCGCGGGTGACTGATAAGTTTTCTGATTTATTGCTAATTTTATCAATTTCATCAATATAAACTATGCCAGTTTCGGCTTTTTTAGGGTCGCCATCACACTTTAAGAGTAATTTTTGCAGGACAGTTTCAACATCTTCGCCAACATAACCTGATTCGGTCAAAGTAGTAGCATCTGCTATGACAAATGGCACATTTAAAAATCTTGCCATCGTCTCGCCGAGCAAGGTTTTGCCAGATCCTGTCGGACCAATTAGTAAAATATTGCTTTTTGATAATTCAACATCAGATGATGGTTTGTTTTTAAAGTTATTATTATTAGTTTGGAATTTTAATCTTTTGTAGTGGTTATAAACAGCAACAGATAGGCTTTTTTTAGCAGCAGATTGACCGATTACAAAACCATTTAAAAATTGATTAATTTTGGCAGGAATTGGCAAATCTTCGTGTATTTTTTTGCTATTATTATCTTTATCATCTTTGTTTCTGGTGGATATAATGCCATTGCAAGATGAGACACAGTCTTGACAGATAAAAGCATTAGGTCCTGAGATTAAAAACTCAACTTCGGTTTTTACTCGTCCGCAAAAATTACATTGATCTTCTTTGGTAGTTGTTTTGCTCATTCTCTTTTGGTTACTACCTTATCAATTAATCCGTATTTCACAGCGACATCCGCTTTCATAAAATTATCCCTTTCGGTATCCTTGATTATGGTTGCAAGCTTTTGTCCGGTATGATGAGATAGAATTTTGTTAAGATTTTCTTTAACGGATAATATTTCTTTGGTGTGGATTTCAATATCAGTCGCTTGTCCTTGAAAACCGCCCAATGGTTGGTGAATCATAACCCGAGCATTCGGCAGGCAAAATCTTTTATTTTTTGCCCCTGCGGTTAATAATAATGCACCCATACTGGCGGCTTGTCCGATACAAAGGGTAGAGACGGCAGGTTTTATATATTGCATAGTATCATAAATTGCCAAACCGCTACTTACTACCCCACCTGGCGAGTTGATATAGATTGAAATATCTTTATCAGGGTTATCAGCCTCTAAGAATAATAATTGAGCGACTACAAGATTTGCCATATGATCGTTGATCTCGCCGACCAGAAAAATTATTCGCTCTTTTAAAAGGCGTGAATATATATCAAAAGATCTCTCGCCTCTGGGAGTTTGCTCGATTACCATCGGCACCAAGTTGCCGCTTATCATATTTTTCATTTTTGTTGTAATAACTCCTTATAAGTTGTTGTTTTTGTTTTTATGTCAAATTGTTTTTTCGCCCATATATATACCTCTTGTTCCAATACAATTCCCTCAACAGATTGTCGTGCTTGTGGATTGGTTTTATAGGTATTTATCGTCTCGTCAGGGTTTTGAGAGCTGGCGGCAATTCTTTGAATCTGCTCGTCAATATCAGCAGGTTTGGCAACCATTTTATTTTCTTTGACATATTCGCTTATCAATAAACCCAAACGCACACGTCTTTGAGCCTCATCAGCAAACATATCATCTTTGAGGTTATCAATATTTTGACCATATTGGGATAATCTTTTTTTGAACTGTTCTATTTCAGCTTTTATCATCGATTGAGGCACAGCAAAATCATATATTTTTAAAAACTCATCAAACAATGCTTGTTTGTTTTTTTGGTTTAAAATATCTTTTAATTCTTTTTCCATATGAGATTTAACATCAATCCTAAAATCTGTCATTTTACCAGATTTGACACCAAATTTTTTGATAAATTTTTCATCAATTTCAGGAATAATTGGCTCTTCAATATTATGCACGATAATTTCAAATTTTGCCTCTTTGCCTGATAATTCTTTGTTGCCATAATCCTTGGGGAAATCAACAGTTATGGTTTTTTTATCTCCTGATTTGAGCCCTATTAATTGCTCTTCAAAGCCCGGTATCATCTGTTTGGCGCCGATTACAACCGGGGTATTAGTAGCTTTGCCGCCTGCAAATTCTTGGTTGTCAATAAAACCTGTATAATCAATTATAACTCTATCATTTTCTTTGGATTTTCTGTCTACTTTTTTATAATCTTTATATTGTTGTTGCATGTTAGTTATAACATCATCTAAGTCTTTATCGGTTAAATTGCAACTTTTTTCCTCTAATTTTTTGTCTTTTATAGCAATTAGTTTGATTTGGGGATAAATCTCAATTGTTGATATAAAAGAAAATAATTTATCATCTTTATTGTTGATATCCGATATTTGAGGATAATCAACTGGAATAAGCTTAGTCTCTTTTAAGGCTTGTGGGTATAACTCTTCAATAAGCTCACTCATAGCATCAGATGTAGCGGAGGCTCCATAGTGTTTTTTAATGATGGAGGCGGGGATTTTGCCGGGTCTAAAACCATCAATCTTGGCAGTTTTTTGGGCTTTTTTTAGATGATTCTCAATCTTATCCTCTAATTTTTGTCTCGGCACCTCAACTTTAATTTTTTTCTCTAACTCTTTGTTGCTTTCAACAGATACCTGCATAAAATATTAACCTTTATAATAACATGAAATATAAATAATTTGGTGCGAGAAGAGAGACTCGAACTCTCACGCCTTGCGGCACTGGAACCTAAATCCAGCGTGTCTACCAATTCCACCACTCTCGCAAAATAAAATATGGGGTGGATGACGGGGTTTGAACCCGCGACAACAGGAATCACAATCCTGGACTCTACCAGCTGAGCTACACCCACCATAAAAGGCACGATATTATACTAAAATAAATATTAATTTGCAAATTTTTATTTTATAACAAGCAAAATATCACTAAAACAAGTAAGATTATGGCCCCATCAGAGGTGTTGCATAAGCTCCAAGACTGTGAAATAAAACACCCGCCGAACAAAAAAACCGTCATAACGAGGCGGACGGATAAAACAATGCAAGATAAATAATAATCCGCCGAAGTTATCTCGTGTTATTATCCGCATGCTCTGCTTTTAGTCTTGTTTTGTCACAGGTTTAGTGCACAACCCCACAAGATATGGCAATTTTTTGTGTATTCCTCTTTTCTATCCGTCCACCTCGTTATGACGGATTCTAATTGGAGGTGGTGCTTTAGCTCCGCCCTTGCAACATTAGTAAAACAAAACAACAAACCGAAATTTATAAAAAAATGATATGTTGTTTCCCTCCCCCCACACCACCCACACAACATCCTTAAACAACATAC
>QNFE01000030.1 GCA_003645455.1 Gammaproteobacteria bacterium
CAGAAAATAGTGCATTTTTACAGCAAAAATGAGGAAAATAGCTTGCTATTTGACGAATTTTTGCTGTAAAAAGGTGCATTTTATGTGTTTTATAAATTGTGCTTGAATTATGCAAAGGTCTCTCATAATTAAATCTCCAAAAAATAAAAAAAATGTTGCCACCAAAGCAACATCGTAGACAATAAACATTTTTATGCAATAATCACTTTATTGTTAAGAATTATTAATGTATTTTTTATGATATATTCATCACAACATAATGATTTTATTACATTTATTATTTTAATCAATAATTTAAATTTATAAATTTATTTAGCATTTTTGTAGAAAAAATCACCCTAAATAGAGATAAATTAAAAAAATACTTGACAATGCAAATAAGAATGATTATCATATGCAGTTCTATGGTTTAGGTATTTCAAAATGTTTAAAAAATTAACTTCTATATTGTCTAAAAACGACCGCTCTCTCGATGACGATTGTTTATCTTGCTCCAAAGAGGGCAGTTGTAGTTGTATTGTTGCTATCAATGCTCCTGAAAATACTCAAAAAAGATTGATGAGTATGGGCGTAGCCAAAGGCACAAAAATTGAAATACTCCGCAACAGAGCAGGAGATGTTGTCATAAAAAGTCCATCTGGTTTGTTTAGTATCGGCTCTGATGTTGCATCACAAATTGAAATCGGAGACAAAAAATGAAAATAGTTTTAATCGGTAACCCTAATTCGGGCAAAACAACTGTTTTTAATAAACTCACCGGGTTAAACCAACGAGTAGGCAACTGGGCGGGGGTCACAGTTGATAAAAAAACCGGTAATTATAATTATAATAATAAAAAATATGAAGTTATAGATCTCCCTGGATTGTATGATTTAGGACAAGCGGATTCAACGGACGAACACATAGCTCGTGATTATATTTTAGAAAATCCTAATGATTTATATATCAATATTATCAATGCCAGCACTTTGGATCGGGGTTTATATTTAACTTTGCAATTGCGAGATATGGGTTTGAAATGCCTGCTGGTTTTAAATATGATGGATGTTGTCAAAAAAGAGGGCATAGCCATTGATTTGCCTGCCTTAACCGATAAATTATCTTGTCCTGTTGTGCCTATTAGTATGCGCCACAAAAAAGCAGGTGATAAAATATTATCTCAAATTGAAAAAGCTTATACTCAAAAAAAATCCATTACAGCTATATCATACGGTGATGCCATTGATAACGAGATAAAAAACCTGATTCAAAAAGATAAATTATCCAGGCGTGAGATTTTAATCGGGATGACAGCACAAGAGTCAAAAAACCACAAAATAAATGAAGCGATAGATAGGCTTGCCGATCATAAATCATCATTGAGTTTTAGGATTGCCGATTATAGATTTAATGAGGCACATAATTTATCGCAAGATATAATTTTTCGCAAAGGGCGTGCCAGTCGCTCGATGAGTGATAAGATTGACAAACTTGTGTTAGGAAAATACACAGCCTTGCCAATATTTTTAATTGCTATGTATGTATTGTTTTTTATCAGCATCAATGTAGGCGGTGCTTTTATTGATTTTTTTGATATGGCAGCAGGCACAATATTTATTGACGGCACAAAAGAGATTTTAAGTTTTTTGAATTTCCCACAATGGTTACAAGTAATCATCGGCGATGGTCTGGGCGGTGGTGTGCAAGTTGTGGCAACTTTTATTCCGATTATAATGGCACTATATTTATTTTTAACATTTTTAGAAGAATCAGGTTATATGTCAAGGGCAGCTTTTGTAATGGATCGGATGATGCGAAGAGTTGGCATCTCTGGGAAATCATTCGTGCCACTTATCATAGGTTTTGGTTGCAATGTGCCGGGGATTATGGCAGCTCGCACCTTAGGCACAGAACGTGAGAGGATTTTAACCGTATTGATGGCGCCTTTTATGAGTTGTGGGGCAAGGCTACCGGTATATGCTTTGTTCGCCGCTGCATTTTTTTCATCCTATGCTGCCACTATTGTTTTGTCTTTATATTTAATAGGAATAATCTTTGCGATGATTACAGCAAAATTATTTGGTCCTGCTTTGGGAGGCAATAAACCCCAGCCTTTAATTATTGAAATGCCGGTATATCAACTGCCTGCTTTGCGAGAGTTGTTTATCAATATGTGGCATAAAACTCGTGGTTTTATTGTCAGCGCTGGCAAAATAATTGTGCTTGCTGTCGCTTTCATCAATATTACTAATTCACTGGGAACAGATTTTAGTTTTGGTAATGAAAATACGGATAAATCAATGTTATCATCAGTTTCAAAATCCATAACCCCCATATTCAAGCCGATGGGAATAAACCAGGATAATTGGCAAGCAACAGTTGGCATTGTCGCAGGAGTTTTGGCAAAAGAGGTAGTTGTTGGCACACTTGATACACTTTACACCGCAGCGGCTAATAAAAACCAAGAACAAGAAGAAGAGCAAGAATATTCTTTAATCGGCGGATTATCAGAGGCGATATCCACAATTCCTGCGAATTTAAAAAACTTATCAGAGCTTATTTTGGACCCATTAGGTTTTAGTATTTTAGATGATGCCGATAATATAAAAGCGGCGG
Source organism: Gammaproteobacteria bacterium (assembly GCA_003645455.1). GTDB lineage: Bacteria > Pseudomonadota > Gammaproteobacteria > QNFE01 > QNFE01 > QNFE01. The sequence continues at coordinate 2,596 of QNFE01000030.1, forward strand.
CAAAATCACAAGAGGTAGACGAGGGAACATTCGGACAAATGCGTCAAAGATTTGATGGAGCGGTGGGTGCTTATGCTTATTTATTGTTTATTTTACTCTATGCCCCCTGTTTTGCAGCCGCAGGTGCGATGGTTAAAGAGGCAGGCAATAAATGGGGAATAATCGGTATTGGTTGGTCTACTATTTTAGCATACTTTACCGCTGTTATTTTTTATCAAATTGGCACAATAAATCAACACTTGGCAACAAGTTTGTTATGGTTAGGAATTTCTGCTTGTGTGTTTATTGGAATATTTTTTAGTGTCAAAATTATGAGTAAGAATAACACAAAACTCGTTCCCAGACAACAACCATTAAAAACCTCTAAATCTTGTCGGCACTGCGAGCAATAGATATGTTAATAGAAATTGAAGAATATATAAAAAAAAGAGATTCAAGCAAATTATCAGATATTGCGATTCATTTTGATATGAGCGAAAACTTAGCAAAACTTATGATAGATAAGTTAGTCATAGAAAAAAAAATAATGACAATTCAGGCAGGTTGTCCGACAAGTGGCAGTTGTAGTAGCAAAACTTGTCACCCAAAAATTGAAAAATATTATAAATCAACAGAAAATAACTGGGTTAAAATTCATTTTTAAAGAAAAAGAATTTGATCTGTTGTAATATTCAAAAAAACTTTTTCATTGTTGTTGATAATTTTTTTATCTTTGGTGTGTTGGCAGTCAATGATAAACTCGTGTCCTTGCACTTCAACAAAATAACGAACTGTTTGTCCTAAAAACTCAAAATATAAAACTTGCCCTGTTAGTTGATATGAGTTTTTGTTTTGTTTTTTTGTTGTGGATATGTCGATAGATTGTGGGCGAATAATTAAATCACATTTTTTATTTTTCTTTATATTTGTTTCTAAGGTTAAATTATTACTACTTTTAAATTGCTGGTTTTTTATCTGCCCTGAAATAATATTAGCACTCCCCAAAAATGAGGCAACAAAACGATTGACAGGGTTATCATATAAATCAACGGGGCTGCCAATTTGTTGGATAATGCCATCATCCAAAACTGCCATTCTGTCTGATATCGTGTTGGCCTCTTCTTGGTCATGGGTTACAAAAATTGTCGTAAGCCCGAGCCTTCTTTGCAAGGATAAAATATCTCGACGCATTTGCACTCTTAAATTTGCATCTAAGTTTGACAAAGGCTCATCTAATAATAAAACTCGCGGTTTGACAACAATAGTTCTTGCCAAAGCGATTCTTTGTTGTTGTCCGCCTGATAATTGAGAGGGGTGTCTGTCTGCCAAATCTTTTAAAGAGACTAAATCCAAAGCTTCATCAACCAACCTGTTAATTTCTTTTTTAGCAATTTTTCGCTCCTCCAAACCAAAAGCGACATTTTTTCGCACGCTCATATGAGGCCATAGGGCATAACTTTGAAACACCATCCCGACATTTCGCCGCCAGGCAGGCAAATTTGTGATGTCATCATCACCGATTTTTATACTGCCAGATGGTGTCGGACCAAAACCTGAGATGGCACGCAATAGAGTTGATTTGCCAGAGCCTGATGGACCCAAAAATGAAAAAAACTCACCAGCTTGGATTTCTAAATCAATTTTTTTTAAAACTTCGGTTTTGCCAAAACTTAAACTTAAATTTTGAATACTTATGCTATTGCTTTGTTGTTTTGTGGACATTATGTAATAAACCTCTTATTAGTTATCGGATGTAATGGCATTTTTTTTGTCAGCATTTTTGATTATTCGCCCTGATACATATACCCCCAAAGCGACAATTAAAACTGCCACAATCCCCAATGCAGCTCCTGGACCTCGTCCTGCGGCAGATTGCATAAAAACATAAATTCCATAAGCTATGGGGGCATCAGATTCTGCGGACACTAACATCAAAGTGGCAGAGAGCTCAACGGCTGCTGTGGCAAAACTTGTAACAAACCCTGCTAAGATACCGCCTGTCATCAAAGGCACAACAACTTTTTTAATCGTGCTATATTTTTTTGCCCCAAGACTGCCCGCTGCCTCTTCTAATGCAATTGATACCTGTTGCAAAGCTGCCGTGCAAGCTCGCAGGGCAAATGGTAACCGCCGAATTGCCAAAGCGATGATAATTATCAACCAAAATTGAGTAAGCGGGATATCCGTAAATGGCATATTTGTTGAGTGAAATGTGCGTAAATAACCAATACCTAAGACAACTCCCGGCACTGCCAATGCTGACATTGCCATATAATCCAAAGCTTTTCGTCCCTTGATTCCTGTTCGCCAAACGATATAAGCTATTGCTGTGCCTAAAATAATATCAATGGTCGCGGCAACTCCTGCATATAACATAGTATTAGTAATAAAGTGTCCGGCGGAGCCTATGGCTTCGGTATAATGGGCAATAGTATAAGCGTCTGGCCAGATACTATATGACCAAATAGTGCTAAATGATAATAAAGTCAAAGCAAGATGAGGGGATAAAACAACCGATAGAATAGTTAAAATTATGGCATAAACACCAATTTTTTCTTTAAAACTTAACTCTCTTTTCATCAAACCGCCACCGCCTTTTTGAGTCGTGGAGTATTCTTTGCCACGCATAGCCAAAAATGCCACATACATAGCAAGCAAAGATATTACAACTAAAATAACCGAGATGACATAACCCATAGGGTCGGATATACCGATGGATGATATTCTCAAATATGCTTGTGGGGCTAACATATTATTAACATTTAATAATAGTGGTGTGCCAAGATCATCAAAAACCTTGATAAAAACCAATGAGGCTCCTGCTATATAACCCGGCATTCCAAGTGGCAAGACAATTCGTCTGAATAATCGCATTCCAGATGAACCAAGAGACAAAGCAGACTCTTCCATTGAGCGGTCAATATTAGCCAGACTTGCCGATAAATTTATTAAGATAAATGGGAAATAATGAATACTTTGGACAAATATAACGCCATTTAAACCTTCCATAAATGGGATATTCCAGCCAAAAACATCTCCCAGAAAAAGATTTAAACTGCCATTAGTGCCAAACAGCAATTGCATAGCAACAGCCCCTACAAATGGTGGCATAATAAGTGGCACAATTCCTAAGGTTTGGATTAAAACTGTGCCACCAAAATTAAATCGTGAGGTAAAATAAGCCAAAGGCAAAGCAATAGCAGAGGCAATAACTACTGAAACTCCAGCAACATAAAAAGAGTTCCAAGCCGACTCCATAAAAAGGGAGGTTTTGAAAAAATCAATAAAATTTATGAGGGTAAATGCCCCCGTGCCTGCATCTTCAAATGCAACAAAAAAAACCTTGGAGACCGGGATTATCAAAAACACCAGCAAAAATATACCGATGAGAATTGCTAATGCCTTGAATCCAAGGTTTTTATGAACGAATGCGAGCGACACTTAAATTAAAGTTAAATCAAATTACATTTTTTGAGCTTGGATGGCTAACTCTTTGGCTTTTTTGTAGTTTTTAACTACAAACGCATCCCATTGTTGTTCCACCTCTGCTTGACGCCCTGTAACTTTGTCCGTTTTCTTTTTGCGTTTTTTCTTAAAGATGCCGGCAAATTCTTCTTTGAAAGATTCTGCCTCACTTATTGGAGTTTTAGCAATTAAACTTTTAGCCTCGGCTACTAATTTACTAGCATCGACATTTGGTTTTTTAGCCAATATTTTTTCTGCATCTTGAATAGCTTTTGTTGCATCACGCAAATCTTCTAAGCGATAAGTAATCATCACATCAAACATAGAATTAACTAAGTTATAACGGTTTTTAGATTTTTTTAAATCAAATTTAACCGCACTGCCGATTGATGAGTCCTTAAAAGGATTAGGGAAATTAGCGGGAGCCTTGGCATAGGTAGCAGGATTAACTGGCAAACGGCGGATTTTAGGGTGTAATAATAATTCTTGCCCTTTTTTTGATAATAGAAAATTGATAAATTTCCCCGCGTTTTCTTTATTAGGTGCTTTGGATACAATAGCGATATTAGCAGGCACCAAAGTTGTTGAGGTCGGATAATGAAATTCAACTGGAAAGCCTGAGCCTTTTGAGGATAAACCAAAAAAGTCAATTACTATACCCACACCGAAATTACCACTATTAACTCCATCTGGCACACCAAAAGAACGTTCGGTAACAGTTTTAAAGTTGCCAGAGATTTGTTTTAACATCTGCCAGCCTTTGTCCCAACCCTTGCCTTGTAAAATTGTCTCAACTGTTAAATGAGTTGTGCCAGAGCGTGATGGTGCTGACATTCCTACATGGTTATGATAGACAGGTTTTGTTAAATCAACCCACTCGCTTGGTGCTGGGATTTTTTTGGCTTTTAAATAACGAGTATTCCACATTATGCCATAACCTGCGGCAGCAAAACCTTTGTAATAACCCTCTGGATCATTAACCGGAAATGCACCAACCTTATCTGGTAAACCCTTAACGCTACTTTCAAATTTTTGTAATAACGAATCATCTTTCAAAACTTCAAAGGCATCAGGGGCTGAGGCCCAAAATAAATCTGTGGTATTATTAGATGTTGTCTCTTGAATGTATTTGACACCGGCTGTGGTTTTCTTTTTCAATATCTCTAATTTAATTTTAGGGTAGATTTTATTAAATTCTGCTTTAAAAACCTTGGTTAAATCAGATGGGAACGATGTTACTATCGTCAGTTTATCGCCTGCTGCATTTGCCATCAAAGAATTAGTGACAAACAATAAAGATATGATAATCGTAATGAAATATTTGTGGTTAAACATTAGATAAGTCTCCTTAAAAATAAAAAAAATTATTTTAATATTATTTTTGTTAAAAGTCAAATTAAATTTTAGAATTTTTGTATAATGTTATTTTTTATTTTGTGTTTTTAAATGACAGAGCAATTATTGCAATTTTTAATAACAGGCATTACCGTAGGCTCAATCTATGCTTTGGTGGGTTTGGGTTTTGCGATAATTTATAACTCATCAGATGTTATAAATTTTTCCCAAGGCGAATTTGTAATGATAGGGGCGATTAGTGTGGTAAGCTTTATAAGTTTGGGAGTGCCGTTAATTTTTGCCATTATCTTATCAATTATTATCACAACTGCCATAGGTTTTTCATTATATCAATTTGCTATCAAGCCTGCTAGGGGGGCAACTGTTGTCGCATCCATCATCATTACTATCGGAGTTTCTATTTTTTTACGAGGCATAGCTTTGTTGATATGGGGCAAGGATTTTTATGCGATGGAGCCATTCAGTGGCGCAGAACCTTTAAGGTTTTACGGTGCCACTATTTTGCCCCAAAATATTTGGATAATCGCCACCACAATTTTATTAGTAATAGGGGTTTTATTATTCTTTAAAAAAACCATCTATGGCAAAGCTATGGTTGCCTGTTCGTGTGATAAAAAAGCGGCTTTGTTGATGGGAATCAATGTTAAAAAAATGTTGTTGTTGTCGTATGGATTGTCAGCATCACTTGGTGCTTTGGCAGGAGTTTTAATTGTGCCGATAACTTTTGCCTCCTATGATGCTGGAATAATGCTCGGTTTAAAAGGTTTTTCATCGGCGATTTTAGGTGGTATAGGCAATCCATTGGGGGCTGTTTTGGGTGGGTTGGTTCTGGGAATTTTGGAGTCACTGGGAGCAGGATTTATCTCATCTGGTTATAAAGATGCCATAGCATTTATCATTATTTTACTAGTTTTATTTGTTCGTCCGCAAGGATTGCTCGGACAAAGTCATACTCAAAGAGTATAGTTTATGAGCTCCATCAAAAAATTGAGCGGTTTTTATATCTTATCATTGCTGGGAATATTGCTGGGTGTTTTTTTTGCAGATAATTATTTTGTAAGTGTTGTCGGAGTTATCGTGGGCTTTCATATAATTCTGGCGGTGAGTTTGAATCTACTGATGGGTTATAGCGGACAAATCTCGTTAGGGCATGCCGCTTTTTTTGGGTTGGGGGCATATATAAGTGCAATTGTGCCAGACAAATTTAATATCAACCCTTGGATTGGAATTCTAACGGCGATGATTATTGTGGGTTTGTTAGCTTATATAATCTCTAAACCGATTTTAAAACTAAAAGGACATTATTTGGCGATGGCAACCCTAGGATTTGGGGTTATTGTGTATATTTTTTTGGTGCAAACGGTTTCTTTGACAGGTGGTCCTGATGGGATGGGAGATATCGCTACCCTTTATATCGGATCATATGCTATTGATTCTGATGTTAAGTGGTATTTTGTAGTTTTATTTTTTGCTCTGCTTGTTGTGTGGTTATCTTTGAATTTAATCAACTCCCGAGCAGGACGTGCTATGCGAGCTGTGGCAGGCTCGGAATATGCTGCCGAAATGATGGGTGTTGATACCTCACAGACAAAGACAAAAGTGTTCGTTATAAGTGCGGTTTTTTGTGCGGGAGCTGGTGGTTTATTTGCCTTTCAACAGGGTTTTTTAAGTCCCGATTCTTTTTCATTTTTCTTTTCAATTGAGCTTGTAACTATGGTTGTCTTAGGCGGGATGGCATCGACCTATGGAGCGATTTTTGGGGCTATTATATTAACCCTATTACCTGAATTTTTGGTGGTGTTTGAAGACTATGAAATGTTAATTTTTGGAGGGATTTTAATCTTTATGATGATTTTTATGCCGAAAGGTTTGTTTGTCACTCTTGCTGATAAAATAAATTCAAAATGAATTTGATAACAATCAATAATTTAGAAAAATCATTCGGTGGCGTAGCTGCTATCGCTGATATATCACTTGATATTCCCTCTAATAGAATTGTCGCAATTATCGGTCCCAATGGTGCCGGCAAAACAACATTTTTAAATCTTTTATGTGGATTTTATCAAGCGGACAAGGGGCAGATTAAATTAGGTGATCTTAATCTTATAGGGTTGCCTACTCATAAAATCGCCAGATCTGGCATCTGTCGCACCTTTCAAAATCTACAAATTTTTAATAATATGAGCTGCATGGAAAACACGATGGTCGGCACTCATTTAAACTTTTCCACTAATTTTATTCAAGCTATGTTTCGCACCAAAAAAGTCCGAATTCAAGAAAAACAAGCCAAAAAACAAGCCGAAGAGGCTCTTGATTTTTGTGGATTATCATCTTTTAAAAACTCGATGGCTAATCAACTATCCTATGGAGATTTAAAAAAATTAGAAATTGCTCGTGCTATTGCCGCCTCCCCTAAAATTTTACTGATGGACGAGCCTGCGGCGGGCTTGAATGATACCGAAACCAAACAAATGGGCGCATTATTGCAAAAAATAAAAAATAATGGCATAAGTGTTATTCTGGTGGAACACAATATGGAGCTTGTAATGCAACAATCAGATTATATTTTCGTGCTTGATTTTGGTAGTTTGTTATCACAAGGCACGCCTGCCGATATTCAAAAAAACCCAGATGTAATCAAAGCCTATCTTGGTTCATAAGTATGTTAAAAATAAAAAATATTCAATACTCATACGGCAATATAAAAGCTTTGCATAACATTAGTTTGCAAGTCAAAAAAGGCGAATTAGTAGCATTAGTTGGCAGCAATGGAGCCGGCAAAAGCACAATTTTATCCTGCATAAGTGGAATAAGAAAAATTAAAAACGGTTCAATTAAATATAACAATCAAGAAATAAGCGGTTTGTCGCCTACCAAAATAGTTAATTTAAAAATAAGCCAAATCCCTGAGGGCAGGCTCGTTTTTGCCCCACTATCTGTTGAAGACAATTTAAATCTCGGTGCTTTTTCAATCAAAAAAAACAAACAACAGAAACAAAAAATGTTAGACGATATTTATCAGATTTTCCCGATTTTATATGATAAAAAACAACAAAGTGCTGGAATGTTATCAGGCGGACAGCAACAAATGCTCGCTATCGGCAGGGCTTTGATGAGTGAGCCTGAATTATTATTATTAGACGAGCCATCAATGGGATTAGCGCCGCTTTTAGTGCAAGAAATTTTTAAAATAATCCGGCAATTAAACCTGCAAGGGGTAAGTATGTTGCTGGTCGAACAAAACGCCAAAGCAGCCCTTGATATATCATCATATGCTTATGTAATTGAAAACGGCGAGGTTGCAACCTGTGGCAAATCAAAAGAAATAATCAATGATGAAAAAATTAAAAAAGCTTATTTGGGTTATTAAAAAACCATAACAATGTGTAAAAAATTCTCCTCCTATGAGACTGTGAAATAACTCATCCGTCTAACAAAAAAAATAATTCGTCATAACGAGGCGGACATATAAAACGATGCAAAATAAATAATGAACCGCCGTGGTTATCTTTAAGGAAGCTCTGAATAACTGCGATAATCATTAAAACAGCCACTTTATACTTACTTGCAATTTTTTAAAAAAGCCCACATAACCTTGCTATAATGGGCTTTTAAAAAAAATCACAATTAAGCACAAATTGACTATTTTTCTAATCAACGCAGTTATTCGCAAGCTTCCTTAACAGAATTCGTCATCACGAGGAGCGGTAGCGACAAAGTGATCTCTTTGGTGTCCGTCCACCCATATGAGATTGCCACGGCGGTTAATTGTCTAGTGTTCCTCTTTTTTATCCGTCCGCCTCGCAATGACGAGAGTTCTTTTTGAGCTTGTTTCCATCATACGCGATAATAATGCATAGCTTTGGAACAAGGCAAAAATTTGTTTGTTGTTATATGCACAACCGGAGATAACGAAACTGATTTATCAAATGGCTTTTGGGAGTGTTTTTGTCTGCATTGTTTTCAAAAAATGGGACTTCGTATAAATTGCTTGCATGGTTATTCAGAGCTTCCTTAACAGAATTCGTCATCACGAGGAGCGGTAGCGACAAAGTGATCTCTTTGGGTATCCGTCCACCCATATGAGATCGCCACGTTCGCAAACTCACTTGCGATGACGAATTTTTTTATAGCGGAATACAAAAAATAGTGCTTGATTTATCAAAAGGTCTCATTGTATAATACCACAAGTTTTAGTATAGGAGCCTCTGCGGTTAAAGTCCAACTTTTTAAAACAACATGAACACAGCAATAAAAGAATATTACAGCGAATTAGAAAATTTAAAATTTTATAGCAAAAACGAGCAATCCACCAAAGGTGCTTTTGCCAATTTACTCTCATTATATGCCAAAAAACAAGATTTAATCTTAGTGCCGGAGTTAAAGTTTGACAACAAAAATATTCCAGATGGCACAATCAAGGATAATTTTCGTTTTAGTTTTGGTTACTGGGAAGCAAAAGATTCAAAAGATAATCTTGATATTGAAATCCAAAAAAAAATATCAAAAGGTTACCCCACGGATAACATAATTTTTGAAGATACCACCCGTGCTGTGTTATATCAAAATCAAGAAATGGTGCTTGATATAGATATGCAGGACGACAAAAAATTAGAAAATTTATTAAATAAATTTTTTAAATTTGAAAAAGCAGAAATCTATGAGTTTCACACCGCCATAAAGCAATTTGCCGTTGATATTCCTACCATCATCAAACCGATTAAAAAAGAGATTTTCAAAGCCCAACAATCAAACCTGAAATTCAAAAAACAACTTGATTATTTTTTATATATCTGTCAAGAGTCCATCAACCCTGACATAAATGAGAATGATATATATGAGATGTTAATTCAACATATCCTAACCGAAGATATTTTTAAAAGGCTTTTTGATGATGATTTTCACTCTAACAATACCATCGCACGCGAGCTCAACAAATTAGAGCGAACTTTTTTACCAAGAGACACCAAAAAAAATCTATTTTTGAAAATTAGTTATTATTACGAGGCAATAAAATCTCACTCGCTGGCAATATCTGATTATAAAGAAAAACAAAAGTTTTTAAATATTTTGTATGAAAATTTTTACAAAGCTTATAACCCCAAATCTGCCGATAAACTCGGCATCGTGTATACTCCTTTGGAAATTGTGGATTTTATGATAAATATGGTCGATGATCTCTCTCATCAACATTTTAATAAATCTATCCCTGACGATGGGGTAAAAATCTTAGATCCGTGCATCGGCACTGGCACTTTTTTAAGCCAAATTATTGACTTTATTCCAGAGCATAAATTAGAAAATAAATTTAAAAATGAATTGTTTGCCAACGAGATCTCAATCTTGCCGTATTATATTGCGAACATTAATTTGGAATATATTTATTTTAAGAAAAAAAACAAATATAGCGAGTTTAAAAATATCTCTTTTGCCGATACTTTGGAACTCAACCATAAAACCGATAAACAAAAAGATTTTTTTAATCTAACAGATGAAAACAGCGACAGAATTAAAAATCAAGAAAACACTCAGATAGATATTATAATCGGCAATCCGCCGTATAATGCCAACCAACAAAACGAAAATGACAACAATAAAAACCGCGAATATCCTTTTATTGACAGCCGCATAAAAGCGACTTATGTTAAAAAATCATCCGCCCAAAAAACCAAAGTTTATGATATGTATGCCAGGTTTTACCGCTGGGCTACCGACAGAATCGACAAAAATGGGATGGTAGCTTTCATCACAAATTCAAGCTTTATTGACTCAAAAACCTTTGATGGTTTTCGCGCTGATGTTTATAGCGAATTTAACGAGATTTATATTATTGATCTGGGCGGCAATATTCGTGCAGGCGACAAAACCGGCAATATTTTTAATATTATGGTGGGAGTTGCCATTATGGTGTTGATTAAAAATGCCAGAAAACAAAACTGCAAATTAAATTATTTTAAAGTCCCTGCGATAGGAGCGGCTCAAAAACTGAAATTTTTACAAGATTATAAGTTTGAAGATTTGTATCATAGATTTAACTCAATAATCCCCGACAACAGACACAACTGGTTGAATCAGACCGATAATGACTGGGATGATCTCTTGCCGATGGGAACAAAAAAATCTAAACTCTCAAAATCTGGGGTGGAAATAAACTCAATTTTTAAATTGTACTCGTTGGGAGTATCAACCAACCGTGATAATTGGGTTTATGATTTTTCAAAAAAGAACTTAAAAAATAAAGTTAAGTTTTTTATCAAACAATATAATAAATTAGATGATTTTGATACCATTATTAAATGGAGCGAAGCACTAAAAAAGCATCATGTCTTAAATAAAAAATTAAGTTTTGATAATAAAAAAATTGTCAAGTCTTTATATCGTCCGTTTATTAAAAAAAATTTATATTTTGACAATATTTTAAATGACAGACAGGGACAACAACCTTTGTTTTTCCCCAAGCCTGATAGCAAGAATTTGGTTATAAGTGTTAAACAAGGACAAGAATACCCTTTTTTTGTTTTATCCAGCAATGTTCTGACAGAGATGCAGTTTCAGGGAGGCGTCCAGCAGTTTTCACTTTACACTTATCAAAACAACACCAAAACAGAAAACATAACCCAATTTGGCAGCCGCGCTTTTCAAAAGCACTACAACAATAAAAAAATAACAAAACAAGATATTTTTTATTATTGTTATGGGGTTTTGCATTATCCCACCTATCGCCAAAAATATAAAATAAACCTCAAACAAGATCTGCCTCGTATCCCATTTTATGATGATTTTGATAAATTTAAAAATATCGGCGAGAATCTTATAAATTTACATCTAAATTATGAAAAAATTGTCCCCTATAATCTATTAGAGATAACAAAAATAAATGACAAAAAAATAAACAAAGTCAAGTTAAAAATATCCCCTTGCCGTGGTAAAATTTTAATTGATGAGTGGACTACATTAGAGAACTTCCCAAGAGAAGCTTTGGATTATAAACTCGGCAACCGCTCCGCCGTAGAGTGGGTCTTAGACGGTTACAAAGAGAAAAAAATTAAAGATCCCACTGTCGCCCAAAATTTCAACAATTACAAATTCACCGATTATAAAGACGAGGTTATAGGGCTACTCAAAAAAATCACCAATTTAAGTCTACAGCATCTAACAATCATTAAAAAATATTAAAGTAAAAAACATCGCCATTGCGAGTGAGTCAAAAGAATTCGTCATTGCGAGCGAGGATACGAGCGCGGCAATCTCATAAGGGCAAACGGACACCACAAGAGATCACTTTGTCGCTACCGCTCCTCGTGATGACGGATTCTTTTTTTGTTTGACGGACAAGTTATTTCACAGTTTTGGGACGATGGGGAACGAACTACAACATTGATGCAATGACGGGATTCTTTTTTTGTTCGGCAATTCTACAAAGTTGTGTTGGTATTGTTTTGCATGCTTAATCTACATTTAATGCCTGTCCCTATGTAGGTCAAAAAACCTCGTCATTGCGAGTGAGCTTGCGAACATGGCAATCTCATAAGGGCAAACGGACACCACAAGAGATCACTTTGTCGCTACCGCTCCTCGGTGATGACGGATTCTTTTTTTGTTTAACGGACAAGTTATTTCACAGTTTTGGGACGATGGGGAACGAACTACAATATTAAGGGAGGCAGTAATTGTAATTTCGTCAGTTGAAGTTTAATTTATGAGGTTGCAACAAGTTGTAAAGACGGCAACTTACCCACCACTTCCGATCTCGGAGAGTTAATCAGAGGCTCCTCTATGATGCATCTAATCATTTTTCTTGTATTTATAAACCAAACTATCAGGATAAAAAGACATCCAGGCAAACCAATATGACGAGATAGTGACCATGGTATTGTTATCCATATCAGACGCCCAAACGCTCATACTTTTTTGATCAAAGTTTATTTTTATTTTTTTATCACCAACCTCATCAATAAGAGACTTTTTATTTTTAAATACCTCTATATAGGGATAGGCTTTAAAAATATCTCCAACCTGAATACCAAGAACTCTTTCTTTGGGGTGATACTCTTTATTTATGTTTTCAACTGGAAAGTAAATACTTTTATTTTGATTATAACCACTGTATGGATTTTTTTGATAATTTCGTGCAAAACCTGTGTCTTGTGATAATAATTGACTATTAGGATGCATTTTTATCCAAGATTGCCAATCTGTATGAATAGCAGGATATCTTGTGAGTTTTTGTCCTTTTAGTTTTCCACTAATCGCCTCTGATAGAATTTGTGACCATAAAGAATTAGTTGTTTCGTCATATAACAAAACATCATTATTGTATAACAAACCTGAAACTCCAAAAATTCGTTTTTTTGTGCCATTTTTAAACACAACTCCGCTGCCACATAAAGGACAATAAGTCACCGAAAAATAGGTAGTATTTATTTTATCGTTGACAATTTCATGCCAGTTTAAAATGGCGATAGGATAAGCACGAGCTATGCCGTCCATCGCAACACCTAATATTTTATCGGTATTTTTAATTTGGTTGCCCGCTTCTTTTGCTGATAAAAATTTAGGAATATTGATTGCAGGTATGCCGTCTTTGGCAGGACCACCTGATAGAATCTTATCTGCCTTTATAATGCTGTCGCTAAGATCAAATCCGTTTTTAATCTCATTTGCCTGTAATCCTGACATGATTAAAAGTGAAAATACAATTAGAGTAAAATATTTATTCATCTTGATTTTTTGTTAATCAGGTTTTTTTATGTGAGGGTAAAAAATATAATCACCACCACCTGCGGAACTGTGGCAATAAATACAGCCGCTATTGTTATTCGGACTCTTGCTCTTTAATAGACGACCTGCAAGATAGGTTGATCTATTATTTATTTTTTTATTAAAGAGGGTGCCATCTGGATTATATTTTACCCAAAACCAGTTTTGATTGTCTGTATCATATCCTGCTTCTCTTTGATACATAATCGTAATTGATTTTAAATATTTTGCACGGTTTTTTTGCACTTTTTGCACTGTCACACTTTTATCGCCTACTTTGCCATAATTGCGTTTTGCAACAATAAAACCAGTATGGTTGTCAACTTTAAGATTTTTATAGGTTAATTCTAAAATTTGTCCATGTGGTTTAGCGCCACCAAAAAAAATTGTTGATTCAATCCTATCATTGCCTTCAATTTTATTATCAAGCATTGCCTGATAAAGTTTTTTAGCATAGTTTATATCGTCTGTTGTGCCGACATCAACAAATGGTGAAGGTGCAGATTGAGAAAAAGATATGGAAAACCACAATGATAGGATAAAAAATCCTATCGTTGTGGAAGTTGTTTTAAAAACTTTGGATAACATTTATTTATTAACGAGTAAATAAATAATTACCACCTGCGGCTGCTTTATGACAAGCTATGCAACCTTGTGGCATGCCCTTGGCAACTCGTCCTGCTAATGGAGTTTTTTTAGGGTCTTTTGGGTTAAAATGCAAAGAGCCATCGGCTTTATACTTGGCATAAAACCAGTTTTGATTTTCATCATCGTAACCCTTCTCTCTTTTAAACATAACAGTGATAGCTTTTAACCATTTAGCAGGATCGCTGGTGATTTTTTCATTGCTGATTTCTTTGCCACCATAGTTCTTTTTGATGACAACCTTGCCAGTCCGACCATTGACTGTTACATCTTTTTCAACGGTATCTAAAATTGCTCCGTGCGGTGGTGTGCCTTTGTATAGTTTTGATATTTTTGAGTCTTTACCTGCCAAACCCTGCTTTACCATTTCTTGCCACAGGGCATTAGCATCAGCGACACTGGTTTTGTCACCAAATGGCATAACCATAGTTTTGACAGTTTTAACAGCATCAGTGGCAACAGAGGTTTTTTCACCTGCTATTGATAATATCGGCAATAATAATAAAGATAATACAATTATAAATTTTTTCATAAATAGTTCCTAAATAAAAGTTAAAAAAAATAACACCAAACAATAAAACGGTGTTATTGAATATACGCTTGATTATTCAAATCGGTTTCAATTAAATTTTAAGCCATTTTCCCTGTGAGACAATTTTTTCACTTGGAGAGGTCTTTATGTCGTTGCTTTTATTTTCAATAGTGATAGAAATTTTTGCATTAAAAGATAATAGAGCTTGTTTGGATTCGGTGTTTATTTTTACCGAGCCGCTATGAGGCAAAATGCCCAAAGAATGAGTTGTGCCATCGGTGGTGGTTATCCATAATTGACAAATTTTATTATCCGGTAGCTGTGGCGGATTAAGGAAAAGTAGGCACTGTATTGCCAGCACCCCAGCCAGTATCAAAATCTGTATGAGAGGTTACAGAACCTACACTCCAGCCACTTAAATCATGCCCTGTAAATGCTGATGCACCATTGAACATATCACTCATATTTTCAACATTTGAAGTATCCCAATTGCCAGTATTTAGATCCTGATTAAATGAAGTTGCACCGCGAAACATACTAATCATATATTCTGCTTTTGATGTGTCCCAATTACTTATATCTTGATTAAAATTTGTGGCATTTTTAAACATACTTGACATATTGGTAACATCCGCTGTTTTTGCTCCCCAATTACCTACATTACCATTAAATAAATCTGCATCATAAAACATGAATTTCATATTAGAAACTTTTGAGACATCCCAAGATCCAATATCTTGGTTAAAAGCATCAGCGCCTGCAAACATAGACTCCATATCTTCAACATTAGAGACAGCCCAACTATTTATATCTTTATTAAAAGCATTAGTATTATAAAACATATAAGACATATCGGTTACTTCTGAGACGTCCCAACCACTTATATCTTGATTAAAAGCATCTGCTTCGTAAAACATAGCAAGCATACTGGTAACATTTGCAGTTTTGTTGCCCCAGTTATCTATATTGCCATTAAAGGCTGTTGCATAACGAAACATCTGTATCATATACTCAACCGCTGATACATCCCAGTTACCAATATCTTGATTAAAAGCATGTGCTTCGTAAAACATGGCTTCCATATTAGTAACTTTTGATACATCCCACCCTGTTATGTCTTGGTTAAAATTTGTTGCACCATAAAACATAAGTTTCATAGTGCTAACATTTGAGGTGTCCCATGCCCAGTTACCAGTGGTTGATGTTAAATTTTTTGCACCATAAAACATTTCATCTGTCCTTGTGCTTATTGGTGTTAATAATGATAAATCTGGTGTATCTGTGGCATTTATAACAAGGTTTTCACAACCTTTAAATGCCTTTTCCATTGAAACAAATTTTTGCTTGCCCCACCTTTCAATGGAAAGCAATTTATTGCTATATTCAAAATTATTTGAATAAAATGCTGGGAATGTGCCAGATATTTTTACTGTATAGGTGCCTGCTGTGGCATAGGTGTGCGACTCATAATCTCTAAGCGATATATCAGTATTACCATCACCCCAGTCTACATTATAATTATAAAGATATGTATCGTCTCTGGCAGGAATCGCTATTGCTTCATTATCTGTTGTAGTTTTCCATGTTGTGATAAAATAATCTGGTGTAATTGTAATCTGGTATGTATCTATAGCAGGTAAATATGTGTCATCACCTGGATTAGTTGCTGTAATTGTAGTGCTGGCGGTAAATGGCACAGTTATAATAGTAATATTACCATCAGCATCAACCTGTGCTACGCCTGTATCAGAGGATTTATATGTTGTAACTCCATCGCCTAATACACCTGTTGCTGATTGAGTGAAATTTGCACTTGTTGGAGTCAAATCTAAATGGTTTGCTCCTGCATCAAATGATGGTTGAGTGACCTTTAAAACTATAATTTGATACTGATCAGAGACAGACTGATAGAGGTCGTCTCCTGCATTAGTAACTGTGATTGTCGTTATTCCTGCACCTTTTACCTCAACTTCGCCTGTTGATAAATTTATTTTTACTACACTTTCGCCATTTGAAGTTGTATAGGTTGTTGCTCCATTGCCCAATACACCTGTTGGTTTTTGAGTAAAATTTGCATCAGTTGTTTTGATATCGTTTTTGTCCGCTCCTGCATCAAATAAGGATTGTGTTGCTCTTAAGACGGTAAGAACAAGCTCATCGGATGCAGAGTTGTAGTTATCGTCGCCTATATTATTTGCAGTTATTGTTGTAGAGCCTACTCCAACCATTGTGATGTTGCCATCTGAATCTATTTTGCCACAAGTTTATTTGACGATGTGTAGGTTGTATCAACTGTGCTTATTTTACCTGTAACCGACTTATTAAACGGCACAGAATCATATGTTTTTACAACATCATTTCCCAAAGAAAAATCAGACTGATTCATTTTTGAATCGTTATTACCACTGTCATCGGAACAAGATGATAAAAATAGAGCCAAAAAAATTGGTAAAATATAAGTTGTGTATTTGTAGTTTTTCATTTTATTTAACTCCGTTAAAGTTGTAAAAAAGAACATCGCCTAATCTATCACAATCGTCTATTGTTTGTCAAGGATTATTTGTCATTAAAGAAAAAAGCCATAATGGAATCTTTCTTTTGTTGGTGTTTGTATCAACATCAATCACAAGATAACTGTTTTGAGCTTTGTCAATTTGTTTAAAGTCTTTGTTTTTTCCACCGACCTCAAAAATTGTCTCATTGACATTAAAATCACCTGAATTAGGCAAATATATTTCATCAAAACAATTCATAAAAAAAGTTTCTCTGAGAGTTCCGATGTTAACTGGTATTCCCTCATTAAATGCCACAGCTTGCAAGATATTTGTGTTTTGAAAATAGATTTTAGCAGGTTTTTTGGACACTTTTTTAGAATACTTTTTGATAGTTTTAAAAATGCCAGTTTTGCTTAAAATATCTAAGTATGAATATAATGATGGTGGGCTTAAACCTAAGTCTTTAGCAAGAGTGTTTATCTGCACCTCAAAAGGAACTCCGGCTGTGATGATTTTATAAATTAGTTTTTTAAAATTACTTAGGTTTTCAAATTTTATATTGTTAGTTGCTGGAATGTCTTCGTATATTATCTTTTCAAGGCTATTGTAAAGTTTGCTGACAAAATTTTTGTAACTATCACTTGTTAAAAAATATGGGTAATAACCTATCTTTAAATAATCTGCAAAAAACTTAAAAAGTTTTGGGTTTTTGTTAGTGAGCTGAAAAGATATATCACAGTGATTTTTTACTATTTCATTAAATGTTATAGTAGGAATTGTAATGTTGTGTTGTATTTTTAAATACTCATCAAATCTTAGAGTATTGAGTTTTTTGACAACTACTCGTCTTGACAAATCATATGATTGTAATAAAATATTTAACATTGATGAGCCACTAATTCTGATTTTCATATCTGGTAAAAAATCATAGATATTTTTAATATGAGATGCCCAGTTAGCAAAACTATGAATCTCATCAATTACTAACAATCTACCACCAAGTTTATAAAATTCATCTGCAATTTTGTATAAACCTATATCAGTTATACTTATATCGTCGGCACTAAAATATAATACCTCATCATAGGGCATAGAGCTGATATATTGTAGCAACAGTGTTGTTTTGCCAACTCCACGGGCACCCACCAAAGCCACTAATTTTTCATCATTATTTATTAAACTGATGGCATCCCTGGTGAATTTAATTTTTTCAATCGAGGATAACAATACCCTTTGTTTGTCTTGTAATTGATCTAACATAACTTATCAAATCCTATCAAAAAAATGACAAGTATAATTCAACAAACATCTAATGTCAAATAATTCATAAAGTGCACTTTATGAATTTGCATATATTCTATAAAGTGTATTTTATGATTTTTTGCGTTTTTTAGATAGAGTTATAATCCCCCCCCCTCTTACCATAGAAATAAGTTGTGCATTTGTAGTTTTCATCTTTATCACTCCTTATACAAGTTTTAAAAAATAGAACATCGCCCACTCTATCACAACTGTCTATTGCTTCTCAAGCATTATTTTTATTATTGCCATTTACATTTAAAGGATAGGGTCTGAATGACAATAGTATGAGACCTTTGCATAATTCAAGCACTATTTTCTATATTCTCTAAACAGCACTTGAATTATGCAAAGGTCTCAGTATACAAATTATGCTGGCAGTTATCGGTTAAATTTTAAGCCATTTTCCCTGTGAGACAATTTTTTCACTTGGAGAGGTTTTTATGTCGTTGCTTTTATTTTCAATAGTGATAGAAATTTTTGCATCAAAAGATAATAGGGCTTGTTTGGTTTTGGTGTTTATTTTTACCGAGCCACTATGAGGCAAAATGCCCAAAGAATGAGTTGTGCCATCGGTGGTGGTTATCCATAATTGACAAATTTTATTATCCGGTAGCTGTGGCGGATTAATAGTTCGCATAAGAATGTTTTGATTTTGGTGATTAGCTTTTAATAACCAGTTGGTTTGTTGTTGTTGTTTGTCCTGCACAAGATAGATAGCCTGTGTGTTGTTTGGGGCAACTGACAACAATAGGATAAATAATAATACACTTGATACGGTGGCAAAACCGCTAAATATCCGCCAAACCCATACACTATTCCACCAAGAATTTTTCTCTTGTTTATCAATAAAACCTAATTTTTGCTGGATATTTTTCCATACTTTTTTTGGTGGTTTTTTTGAGGGTACAACAGCCAACAAAGGTGATAATATGTTATCAAGTTCTTTTTCTGTAATCTCGTCAATACTATTGTTTTTACTATTTTTCATTTTATTCCATACATTTTTTTAAAGTTATCATGCCTCTATGTAGCCAGGTTTTAACCGAGCCTATGGGAGATTCAAGGTGTTTAGCAATCTGATTTTGAGTATATCCCCAAAAATAAACCATATACAAACTATGACGTTGATTGCCATTTAACCTATCCAAACATAGTTTTAATTTTTTGTTGTCAAGGTTGTGATTATTGTCAAGTTCGAGATTATCTTGTGTTATCATGGTGTCAATAACACCACTATCAAGGTATAACTCGTGTTTTCTATGACGTAACAAATCCAAAGCACGATAACGAGCTATATTTGCCATCCAAGTCATAACCTGAGATTTTTCCTGATGATATTTATCAGCTTTTTGCCAGATTAACACAAAAGTATCTTGCAGGCATTCATCTGCTAAATCTCCCCTCTTTAATATACGCATCAATAAGCCGTATAGTTTCATATTTGTTTTTTTATATAGTTTTTCAAAAGCTATTCGGTCTTTTAAAATAACTTTTGCCAGCAAGGATTCTAATTCTTTTGGATTGTTTTCCATGGTAGAGTCAAATAATTGAAACTTTTGATATAAGATATTCGTATAATAAATGTTTTGACATAGATTTGTCAAACAATTTTTATTAAAATTTAAGAGGTGAATATGAAAATTATTTTACTGTTTTTGGCGATGAGTCTTGTTGTTTTTACAGGGTTATATGCAAAGTGGTTGCTACTGCTTGCCTTGCCATTTGTTATTTTATGGTTATATAACTACCAGCAAAAAAAACATTCCATATTGCGTAATTTCCCTCTGATGGGTTATGGTCGCTGGTTGATGGAATCTATTCGCCCCTATGTTCGCCAGTATTTTATTGAATCGGATACGGACGGCACACCTATCAATCGGATGTTTCGTAGTATAGTTTATCAGCGAGCTAAAAATGTGCAAGATACTGTAGCCTTTGGCACGAAAGTAGACGTTTATCGCACAGGAGACGAGTGGATGGGGCAGAAGGTGGCACAGGGGGGCAGCCCCTCTTGAATATGCCAACTCGGTGGGTATGCCTTTGCGAGATGCTTTGGCTTTTGTCAGTAACACTTTAATCGGTTTTAACTTAAAAAAAGATATAAAGATAATCGTCTCGGCGAAGGTTTTCAGTGCTTTTCATTTGGTGAAAAATATGACATTAGGTGCAGATATTTGCAATAGTGCCCGCGGTATGATGTTAGCCTTGGGTTGTGTGCATTCTCTTGTTTGTAATACCAACAAATGCCCCAGCGGAGTTGCCACTCAGGATCAAAAATTAGGACGGGGTTTAGTGGTAAAAAATAAAGTCCAGAGGGTTGCCTCTTATCACAAAAATACCGTGCATGCCACAGCCGAACTGATTGCTTCTGCCGGATTATCTCATACTAACAAACTCAACAGAACGGATATTTATCGGCGAGTAAGCCAACAAGAAATGTTGCGTTATGACCGGATATTCCCTTATATCAAAACTGGTAGTTTACTGGGGGATGAAAAAAATATTCCAGATTCATTTAAACTGATTATGCAAGAATCATCACCTGAGACATTCTTACCAATAAAATGTTTAACTCGCATTCAAGATGAATGCAAAAATGTCAGTAAATTTAATTAGCATAAAAATAATATTTGTGTTATGTTGTCAATTTTAATCTGCATCAACACAAATGCCTCAAATCTTCCAAACTAGAGTATTAAACGATTTTGTCCAAAAGCAGAATCAAGAATTGATAGCAACAAGATATGAACAATTTAAAAAATACCAAAACAACCAAGATAAAATCAAAACCTTCATAGAGAGCGATTATCAGGTAGATTTTTTACGAGATATATTTGAAAATTGTCTGGGTTATGTCTCAAAAATAAAAGCCAAAAATAATGACTTTACATTAGATCGAGAAGAGCAAAATGTAAACGACAGCAAAAAAGCAGACGGAGCATTGTTTGTTGATAAAAAAGTTGTGGCAGTAATAGAGCTAAAAGACACCAAAACAACAGATTTAGAGCGAAGCGGTAGCAACAAAATAAGTCCTGTGGAGCAAGCCTTTGGGTATCTATCAGGACAACCAGATGCCAAATATGTCATAGTCTCAAATTTTGATGAGTTAAGGTTTTATTTTGACAAAAAACACGAATACGAAAAATTCAACCTCTTTGAAATGGATAAGGCAGATTTTTATAAATTACATACCATATTATCATATGAGAGTTTAAAGCAAAACATTCCCCAACAAATAAAACTGCAATCAGCGCATTTTGAAGAAAATATATCAAAAAAATTCTATAATGATTATGTCAAATTCAGAACCACCCTGTATGACAATATAATAAAAAATAATCTAACCACAAACAATCAAGAAACCCCCATCATTGTAAAAAACGAAGTAACGAAGCAATCTCCTGCCTATCCCGTCATTGCGAGCGAGCCTGCGAGTGTGGCAATCTCCTGCCGAAATCACCAATTAGAACTTTTAAATCTAACCCAAAAACTAATTGACCGAATAGTTTTTATCCTGTTTGCAGAAGATACCAATCTTTTGCCAACCAACACAATTCCAAAAATAATAAAAAACCACGGGAGCCAAGTCACCGATTTATCTCTTTTTGAATTTTATAAAATCTATTTCAAAGCCATCAACGAAGGCAACCAAAAATTAAATATCAACCAATACAACGGCGGATTATTTGCAGAAGATGAAACATTAAACAACCTTATAATTGATGATGAGGTTTTGAACCAACAAGCAGATAAATTATCCGCTTATAACTTCGGCTCAGACATATCGGTAAATATTTTAGGGCATATTTTTGAACAAAGCATATCAGACATAGAAAAAATACAACAAGAACTGACAAGGGGACATACGACAGAACTGACAAGGGGACATACGACAGAACTGACAAGGGGACATACGACAGAACTGACAAGGGGACATACGACAGAACTGACAAGGGGACATACGACAGA
>QNFE01000031.1 GCA_003645455.1 Gammaproteobacteria bacterium
GGGTTTTGATAAGTTGTAGGTTTTTGGTTTTCATGATATTAAAACTCCTTAAAAGTTAAAGAAAAAGTTAAACATTGCTATTGTATTATTATTTGGTTTTATTGTCAAGTCTTTTAAAAGAATCCGTCACTGCGAGGTGAAGCCGTGGCAGTCTCCTTTGGTGTTCGTCTGCTTCATGGAGATCGCTTCGCTCGCAAGCTCGCTCGCGATGACGGAGTTTTTTGTTCACTCGTAATGACGAGAATCCGTCATAACGAGGCGGACGGAATAAATATGCAATGCAAAACAATAAACCGCCGTGGTTATCTCTTTTGGTGTCCGTTTGTCCCCATGGGATTGCCACGTCGCTTCGCTCCTCGCGATGACGGGGTTTTTTGTTCGTTCGTTATGACATAAGTTTTTCAATATACCTCTATGTTCCGATCTAATAACCATTTAATGCAAGCAAATTTTATTTTTTTGTTGGATTTTTTATAATTGCTTTTAAAAACAACTGGTTATAGGATATAAAAAATTATAATTATTTTGGCTTGTGGTTTATTCGTTTCTGTTGACAGGGAGCCTGATCTTATACCACTTTCAAAAATAAACTAAACTAATTGTTCGCAAAAAAGAGGGACAGGCATTTTTACTAAGATGGGTTTATCCTACAACTATTATCCGTTTTTGTTATCATTTAATTGCTGGATAGATTTTTTAATTTGATCTAGTTTTTCTTGTTGTTTTTGCACTATATTTTTGGGGGCTTTATTTGTAAAATTTTGGTTAGATAGTTTTTTATCTAAAAACTCTTGTTCTTTTTTTAAGTTTTCAATTTGTTTTTTTATCTTTTTTGCCTCTTGTTCTTTGTCAAGCAAGCCTTCTAAGGGGATTATTATTTTTATTTTGTTAACGATTGTTGTGGCAATTTCTGCTGGTATTTCTGTATTTTTGCTGTGGTTTATTTCTTTAACTTTTGCTATTTTTTTAATATATGCTTTAAATTTTTGAATATTTTCATCATCTTCTTTTTTTGTGTTGTCAAAAATTATATTGATATTGTCTGATGGTTTTATATTTTTATCTGCTCTTATTTTACGGATTGCTGTTATTATATTTTTTAACCATTCTATGTTTGTCGTTTCTTTGTTGTCTGTTAATTTGCTGTAAGTAGGGTAAGGCTGCAACATTATAGTTTTATTTTCTTGTTTTGGTTCTGTTGTTATCTTATTAACTTGTTGCCATAATTCTTCGGTAATAAATGGAATTACAGGATGTAACAACCGTAATAGTTTTTCTAATACATTTAACAAAGTCCAGATTGTTTCTGTTTTTATGGCGGGGTTTATTTTATCATCAAAAATTATTACCTTAGAAAATTCTATATACCAATCACAATATTCATTCCAAGTAAATTCATATAAATTATTACATAATAAATCAAAACGATAATTTTTAATATGTTTGTGACTTTGCTTTGTTGTATCTTGTAATTTATCATTTATCCATATATTGATAGGAGATAATATATTGTCAGGTTTGGTTATTTTTATATCATCACAATTTAACAGAACAAAACGACTGGCATTATAAAGTTTATTGCAAAAATTTCGATACCCCTCAATTCGTTTCATATCAAAAATTATATCTCGTCCCGTGGAGGCAAGCGAGGCAAAAGTCCATCTTAGGGCATCTGTGCCATAGGCATCTATTCCTTGGGGATATTCTTTTTTGGTGTCTTTGGTTATTTTTTCTAATAAGTGCGGTTGCATCATATTTGAGGTGCGTTTTTGGATTAAATCATCTAATTTTATGCCATCAATTAAATCAATCGGGTCTAAAACATTGCCTTTTGATTTTGACATTTTTTGTCCGTGTGAGTCCTTGATAAGTCCGTGAATATAAATCTCTTTAAACGGCACATCATCCATAAATTTCAAGCCAAACATAATCATTCTTGCTACCCAAAAAAAGATTATATCAAAACCTGTAACCAAAACCGAGGTTGGATAAAAACTCTTTAATCTGTCGGTTTTTTGTGGCCAACCTAAGGTGGAAAAAGGCCAAAGAGCGGAGGAGAACCAAGTATCGAGCACATCTTCATCTTGTTTTAATTTTATATTATCGTTTAGATTGTGTTTTTTACGAACATCAGTCTCATTCTCCCCTACATAAATTTTACCATTTTCATCAAACCATGCAGGGATTCTGTGTCCCCACCATAATTGTCTTGATATGCACCAATCGGTAATATTTTCCATCCAGTTAAAATAGGTTTTTTGCCAATTATCTGGCACGAATTTAATCTCTCCTGTTTTGACGGCTTTGATGGCAGGTTGTGCTAAGCTTTCAATTTTAACAAACCATTGATCTGTCAAAAACGGTTCCAAAATTGCCCCGGAACGGTCTCCTCTGGGTGGTGTTAATTTGTGCGGTGTTATCTTTACCAGCAGATTATTATGCTCTAAATCTTTTAATATTTGTTTGCGAGCTATGAATCTGTCCATACCAAAATAAGCTTTTGGAGCATTTTCGTTCATCTTAGCATCAGCGGTGAATAGGTTAATAATCTCCATCTCGTGGCGTTTGCCAACTTCCCAATCATTAAAATCATGGGCGGGAGTAATTTTTACACAACCTGTGCCAAATTCAGGATCAACATAATTATCGGTTATTATGGGTATTTTTCGGTTACAAAGTGGCACATAAACCATTTTACCAACTACATTTTTAAAACGTTTATCATCTGGATTGACTGCCAAAGCCCCATCTGCTAAGATGGTTTCAGGGCGGGTGGTAGCAATCTCCATGGCACCACTACCATCGACAAAAGGATATAAAACATTATGCATAAAACCGTCTTCTTCTGTGTTTATTACCTCTAAATCAGAAAGGGCAGTTTGTAAAACAGGATCCCAGTTAATAAGCCTTTTACCACGATAAATCAAACCCTCATCATAAAGATTGATGAAGACCTTTCGGACAGCTGCACTCATACCCTCATCCATCGTAAATCGCTCGTTTTGCCAGTCAAGCGATGAACCTAATCTTTTTAATTGTTGGGATATTTTACCGCCTGATTCGTCCTTCCAATCCCATACTTTTTTAACAAAATTATCTCGCCCTATATCAAATTTAGTTTTATTTTCTGTATTGTTTAATTGTCTCTCCACAACCATCTGGGTAGCGATACCTGCGTGATCCATGCCGGCTTGCCATAGGGTATTATGCCCCATCATTCGATGATAGCGGATAAGAGTATCCATTATGGTGTCAGAAAAAGCATGCCCCATATGCAGTGTACCTGTGACATTTGGTGGTGGGATCATTATGCAATAATTGTCGTGATTATTTTTCCCTCCCTGCGGAGCAAAATAATTATTTTTTTGCCAGAATTGCGACCATTTGTCTTCAATGGTTTTAGGATTATATTTTGTATCCATGTAGATTTTTTAAGTTAAGTTTCTATTATTTTTTACTTTTTTTGGATAGAGTTACAATAGATTTTTTGCCATTTTGTTTGAATTTTTTAATAATCTGTTCCGCTTTGGAGAAAGGAACACTCATAAAAGAAAATTTATCCAAAACTTCTATATCATTGATTTGGTGGTTTTTAATATCTACTTTATCGGTAATAAGGCTTGCTAATTTACGAGCATTTATTTGGTCTTTTTTGCCAAGGGCTATGAATAATCTTGCTTTGCCTTGCTGATCTACTTGATTTCTTTGTTTATTTCTGTCTCTATTTCTGTCCCTATTTCTGTCCCCACCACTGTTTCTGTTTCTATCTCTGCCGCCATTATTATTTTTGCTATCATAACTATCTGAGATTTTTTTATACGAATTGGGGTTAATTTCATCACCAAAACAATGGTGCAACATAGCAGACACCACCTCAATAGGATCTTTGTCTTCGCATATTTGATAAGCCCATTTATGGTAATGTTTGTTGGCTTTTTCATTTTGAATATTATTTAAATCATCTAATATTTTCTTCTTTCTGTTTTCAATTATATCATCTATTTGCGGTAATTTTGATTTTTTAATGTCTATTTTTGCTATTCTTTGAATGAATGAAAGTTGTCTGTATTCTGACGAGGTGATAAAAGTTATCGCTGTGCCACGGTTGCCGGCACGCCCTGTCCGTCCTATCCTGTGGACATAACTTTCAGGATCATGGGGTAGCGAGTAATTTATTACATGGGACAGATTATTGACATCAATTCCACGGGCAGCAACATCGGTAGCAACAAGAATATTAATTTGTTTATTGCGAAATGAACGTAGGATTTTCTCTCTTTGATTCTGTATTATATCACCGTGAATAGCCCCTGAATCATAACCTCTATTATTAAGATGAGTATTGATATAATCAACATCAGATTTTGTGCGGGCGAATACCAGTCCATAAAAATTATCCTCAAAATCAATAATACGACACAATGCCTCAAATTTATCGGCAGGTTTGATTTGAAAATATATCTGCTCGGTAAGGTTTGTCGTTAATTGCTCTTGTTTGGTGGCAATAATTGTATATTCTTGCATATATTTTTTTGCCAAATCTTTTATTTTTGTCGGCATTGTTGCTGAAAATAATAGGGTTTTTTTGTTCTCGTTGCTTTGTCCCATTATGATTTTCATATCATCAATAAAACCCATATTTAACATCTCATCTGCCTCATCCAAAATTAGATGGGCGATATTTTTAATGTTTAATGTTTTACGTCTTAGATGATCTATAACTCGCCCTGGGGTGCCAACTACTATGTGAGCGCCTTTTCTGAGTCGTCGTAATTGTTGGTCGATTGATTGTCCGCCATAGATGGGGACAATTTGTAAATCATTATTAGGTTTTAGAGTGCTTATCTCTTCTGCCACTTGAATTGCTAATTCACGAGTGGGAGCTAAAATTAAAGCTTGCACCTCTTTTTTTTGCGGATTGATAAGTTGAATAAGTGGTAAGCCAAAACTTGCCGTTTTGCCTGTGCCTGTTTGTGCTTGGGCGATTATATCAAGTTTATCATCAAGCATTGCAGGGATAGCTGTGGCTTGAATAGCAGTCGGTTCTTCAAAGCCTTTTTTATTAATTGCCGTTAAAATATCAGCATTCAGCCCCAAATCTTTAAAAGTAGTTTTTGTTGTCATAATTTTATTTTTTAATTATTGATAAAGCCATAAAAAAAGGCAACCAACTTATATACGGTTGCCTCTGTTTTTTATCTTTTGATTTTTATTTTCGATCGTCAATTTTATCGATACCAAAAAGTTTGAGAATATTTTTTTCATATAATGGTTCAGATGATCCTTTTTTCATTTTACGAATAAAATATTTTTCAAATGCTATTTTTGCCAAATGCACCCATTTGCCCTTTTTGAACCAGGCAACATTCCGCGGTGGAATTTGTGGCAAAGCGACAAATGCAGCTCCGGTATCTCCCATATCTGCCAAACAAATAGCGTTCCATGTGGCTTTTTGATTTGGTTCTTCTCCTTTTAGCTCACCTGCTATGTTGTGCACAGCCGCAGTTACCATTGATTCTATCATATAACCTGTTTTAGGGGCTCCGGTTGGAACAGGGGTGGCACTCACAGGTGGGATAGCAATACAGACACCAGCAGAATAAATATTTTTATAGGTGGGGTTTCGTTGAAAATCATCAACCATCACAAAACCACGAGGGTTGCATAATCCCTCCACAGAGGCAACAGCATCAACGCCCTTAAAGGCAGGTAACATCATAGCAAAGTCAAAATTCAATTCTTTTTGTTCTTTGATGTTTTCAGAATCCTCCATAACATCAATAAAGATTTTGCCATCTTCTACTTTGGTAGTTTTGGCATTTACAATCCAGTCAATATGGTGATTGCGTAAATCAGACTCTAACATTCCTTTTGAATCCCCCACACCATTTAATCCCAGATGTCCGATATATGGTTCAGAACTTACTAATGTCATTTTAAATTTATCACGAATTTTCTTTTTGCGTAAATCTGCATCAACGATAAAAGCAAATTCATAAGCAGGACCAAAGCAACTGGCAAAAGGCATAGCGCCAACTATTATATGTCCTGACCCTTTTTTTAATAATTCTTGATATTTTTGATAAACAACCTCAGAATGAGATAAATTGCAAATTGAGGAGCTGTGAAAATCAGGTCCTGATCCTGTGACCTCTTCGAATGCCAGTCTAGGTCCTGTGGCAATTACCAAATAATCATAATCAACTATGCTATTGTCATCAAGGGTTAATTTATTATTTTTAGCATCAATTTTATTGACAGTTTTAGCAATTAAATCTATGCCTTTTTTATTCAAATAAGGCTCCATTTCAAAACTTACATCTTGACGAGTTCGCCAACCGACAGCAATCCACGGATTAGATGGAGTAAAATCAAAAGTATTTGTAGAATTTATAATAGTAACTGAATGTTTTGATCCTACCGCAGCTTTCATCTCATAAGCACAGGGCAGGCCACCTGTACCAGATCCCAAAATAACTATGTGTGACATATTGAATCCTCTTAAACACAAAATAAGAATAATAACACATTAAAAATAAACTATCAGATTATTTTTGTATTTCGTAAAAATTATCCAATATTTTAAAAATTTTATTTTTTGTCGTAGAGTATAAAATTAAACCATCTTGATGACCTAACATCACAAAAATTCCAGATTCTTTTGATG
Organism: Gammaproteobacteria bacterium; assembly: GCA_003645455.1. GTDB lineage: Bacteria > Pseudomonadota > Gammaproteobacteria > QNFE01 > QNFE01 > QNFE01. Next base: position 6,668 of record QNFE01000031.1, read on the forward strand.
TTGTGTTTTTGTATAATTCCCCGACTATTTCTGCCATTTTTATTGTGCCGTAGGATATTTTGTGATTTACAACAGGAAAGTTTAGTTTTTTACATAGGCTCCATAACTTATTATTGTGAATGTGCACCACCCACTTTATGCTCTTGTCTAATTGATAAAAAACAGCATGAGTTAAGGATTCTGATGATGGTTTCACCATTCCTAATGATTTTATATGATTTAATTCTATGTTGCAACATTGCACCTGAGAATAATGCTCTTTGAGTGTATTTTTTATATGTCCTGTCTGAGAGCCACTTATAATAAATTGTTGAGTATTTTTGTATCTTTTGCTTATATTGCCATAACCTAATCCATTATATAGATTTTTATCACAGCCAATTAACCTTAAATTATAAAATTTTTTTCTTAAATTGTTAATTTTAATGAAATCCTTGTCGTCAAAATTAAATGGATATTTTTTGTGTTCTAATTTAAATTTAATTGAGACCTTTGCATAATTCAAGTGCTGTTTAGAGAATGCAGAAAATAGTGCATTTTTATAGCAAAAATGAGGAAAATGGCAAGTCCTTTGACGAATTTTTGCTATGAAAAGGCACATTATTGTGTATTTTATAAATTGTGCTTGAATTATGCAAAGGTCTCAATTAAATGATTCGCCATATTACCATCAGTTTTTGGCAACATATAATAGAAGTTTTGTTCCTAATTTGAGATATTTTTTTGATAACTTTGGCTTATTCCATTTTTTAATCTCGTGGATTGTAACATTAAACTTACTGGCAATAGCATATAGTGAGTCACCTTTTTTAACCGAATATTTAACTTTTTTTGTATGGTTTTTGTTGGTAGTTTTTTTGCTATATTTAGTTTTTGGTTTTGTTTTACGTTTTGCAGTGGTATTTTTTGGAGTATAATTGCTATACAAAGATAATCTTTGTCCTATGCGTAATTTTTTCTTTTTTGATATCCTGTTCCATTTAGCCAGTTTATTGACACTAATTTTATATTTTTTTGATATTCTCCATAATGAGTCGCCTGATTTAACTCTGTATATTTTTTTAGATCCATACGAGCGATTGTTATAAGATGGCGGTAGATGAATTTTTTTAGCGATTGCTACACCTGAAATTGAATTTTTATCTGGTCTTGGGATCAGTAAAATTCTATTTTTACGAACTCTGTCTGATCTTAGTTTGTTAATTTTTTTAATTTGAGCGGCATCAGTGTTGTGTCGCATAGCAATAACAGACAATGTATCTTTTGCTTTTATTTTATATTTCATCCAAGAAACACGATCAGATTTTTTAACCTGTGCTACATTCTTGACAAATTCTTGTTTTGCAGATAATGGCAACAGTATTCTATGCGGACCTTGCGGTGGTGTTGCCCATCTGCTGTAACCTGGATTATAATCATAAATTTCTTTGGGGGTCAAACCTGCAAGTTTAGCGGCAAGATATAAATCTATTTGTGATCCTGTATCAACATGTGTAAAGTGTTGTTTGTTAGCGATTTTATGCAACTTTATACCATACTTATCTGCATTAGAGATTAAATGAGCCAGTGCTAATAATTTTGGCACATATGCCATAGTCTCTCGTGGTAAATCTAAGTGCCAATAATCAGTAGGCAAGCCTAATCTTTCATTTTTTCTAACAGCTTTGTTTATTCTACCTGCCCCTGCATTATAACTTGCTAAGGCTTTTAACCAGTCACCGTTAAATTTATTTTTAAGGTGGGTTAAAAATTCAATAGCTCCACGAGTGGAGGACATAATATCTCTTCTACCATCATACCACCAGTTTTGATGCATGTTATATATTCTGCCAGTTGATGGGATAAACTGCCACAAGCCCGAGGCACTTGCATGAGAATAAGCATAGGGACGATATGCACTCTCCACTATGGGCAACAAAGCAATTTCTAATGGCACATTATTTTTTTCCAATTCGGTAACAATATGGTATAAATATGGTTCAGCTCTCGTTGAAACTCTTTTTATATAGTTAGGGTTATTTATAAACCAATTTAATTCTTTGTTAATTCTTGAATTAAGCGCAACATTCCACTCTAAGTTATTTTGAACTTTTGACCATAAATCTTGTTTGTATTTATCTGTGTTTTTGTTGTTTTGTATATTTTTTCTTGAATATTTCTTATAAGTTATGTTATTATTTTCAGAATTATCATCGGATAACACCGTATCATTTGACGAACAAGAAAACAAAAAAAAGACGCTCAGTAGGATAATAATATTTCTAATCATGGTATGCTCCTTAGTTAAAGTTATTTATTACAATAGTTGTGTAACTCATTAAATATGCAAGCTATTATATTAAATAAAAAACTATAATGCAAGTATTTTTAAAATAATTTTTATGAAAAAAAACTCTTATAACATAGATTCTTGGTATGAATCCTCTCATAGCCTAACTTTTAAACAAGAACTAAATAAAAAAATAATGACAATTTTAAAAAATTTAACACAAAATCAGCACAAATTGCAGTTAGGATTGCCACAAATGTTACCAAAAAAAGATAAAATTTATCTAATTAACCCCAATAAAAGAAAAAAAGTTGATATTGTGTCTGGTTTTGAACAACTAAGCGTTTTTTCAAAATCTGCTGATTTGATTATTGTTCCTCACACTCACCAAAACAACATAAAAGATCATTTATTATTTGCAGAAATTGACCGAATTTTATCAAACCGTGGTTTTTTGATTGTTTACGGCTTTAATCCGTATGGTTTTTTTTCAATAAAAAATTCTCTATCTATTAAAAAAAATAAAATCAACTATCAATCATTTTCGATTAACAGGCTTGAGCATAATCTTATTAAATATGGCATCATAAAACAAGATGAAATTATGATTGATACCCACAAACATTCCATAGATATTAAGGCTTTAAAAGATGTTTATTTGTGTCTTTTTCAGAAAAAAACCATACCCTTGAATCCAATAACAAACAAAAAATCAATCTTAACGGATAAAAACTTAAATCCATCGTTTTAAACATAGTCTAATTTCAATGGATTTGATGGATCCACCCCATCCATATATGGTTCGTGTCTATTTTTACCTGTTAATTGATAAACATGTCCTATCCAGTTTCCTATAACTGCGATAGCACTGTCATGCCATGTGTTGTGGAGGCATTTTGCTATTATTTTTTCAGGAAATTCTGGCATTTTTTGCTTTTTTAATTTAGCATTTTTAAGATTTTTTTTATATTCTTTTAGGATATATTTTTGCTGTCTGTTAAAATAATTTTTTAAAAACTTAGGGTATGTTTTTCGATTGTTTAAAAAATACTCACTGCATTCTCTTTTATATTCTTTTAACAGGCTAATTTTTTCGTATTCAGGATGGCCTTGAAAAAAAATAAACTTAAAGCCGTCTTTACTGGTTGCAAGATGCACTCCTGCTTTTTTTGATTCTACCAATATGTGCAAATTTTTCTCTAAGATCTGCTCTTTATCAACTTGGTTAAACCTGGAATGAGGAACTTCAAACTTAGTATTTATCGAACGCACTAATGGATGAGGCTTACAAACATAATGCCCATAAACTCCCCACTTTTTTTTTGGTAACGGTTTACGTTTTAAGCCATATTTGAATTGTAGCAGAGCATGGGTTGCAAGACACGAACAAAGAGTTGATGTGACATTTTTTGATGCCCAGTTAATTACATCAATCAATGGCTTCCAAAATATCTCATCTTTTAAATTTTTTTCTTTGACATAAGCCCCGGTAATTATTAAGGCGTCTAATCCTTGTTTTTTTATACCATCAAAAGTGTCGTAATATTTTTTTATGTGTTCTTTGGTTTGCAGATTGCGTGGTATCTGTGGCAAAGTAAAAGGATGGACATAAAACTGAGCGATTTTATTTGAAGACGATACAAGATAAAAAAATTGTCTCTCTGTTGCCATAAGAGCAGCATCTGGCATCATGTTCAACAACCCTATATGTAATTCGCGAATATCTTGATGGATTGCATCTTTGTGGCTTAGAATATTAATCCCCTCTTTTTTTAACCTATCATAGGTAGGTAAATCGTTATGAGCTATTATTGGCATTTTGTAAAGTTTTTATTATTAAACGGTTAAAATCATTTTCATTTTTAATCTGTGATATTTCAGCAGAAGTGACTGATATTCCATATTTTTTAGCAATACTGTCATATTTTGGTAGACGAGATTTAAATAATATAGGAAATATCCATTTAGTAAATTCATCTGGGTCTATTAGTGCTGCGAAAGGTAAATCTTTTTCTTGTAAGTATTTTTTTAAATATTTTTTTAAAAATTTTGGAGGATAATATAGAGGCTTAGGAGCAGATAATGCCCTATTTATCAAAGCCTGCTCCTCTTCTTTGTTGGTAGTTTTTATGTATATTATTAGTGTATTTTTATTTAAATCATCTATAAGTCCTGGGTGATCCAATTCACATAAACTGCCCCCCGCATCATTGATAAAATTATTATAACCGTATATTTTTTGTGATTTTTTGATAAAAGATGATACATCGGCCATAGCCTGTATCTCAGCTTCACGATACATAGCTTGTCTTTTGATAAAATCAGCCAAAGCCACTCCATTTTTATAAGGGTCGCCTAATTTACCGATAAAACTTAAAACTGGCCCTAAATCATCAATTTTTATATTATTTTTAATGCTTATCCAGTCTTTTCTTAACAAGTTTTTTAAAAAAGGAACACTCATAGCCTGTTGCTTTATAACATCAAGAATTATCTCATCAAGATAACGGGTGCCAACCCTATAATCACCTGAATAATGAAACCAATTATCCTTGCGTAAGATATTAGATAGATAGGTTTTTCCAACCCCTGACATACCCATCAAAGTAATATTTTTATGGGTAGAATTTTTATATTGGTCGGACGATATTTTCATTTTTTATCAGAAAATTATAAGTTTTTTAAGTTTAACAGTGAATGATAATGATTATGAAAGGGTATGTATGTCTCATTTATTTAATATGTCGTTATGTTTTACGGTATCAAAATATATTTTAATTTATCAACCTGCCAATTCTACCTAACATAACTGTTGTGTTATAAGAATCCCAACTCATCCATATCATAAATGCTTTACCTACTAGATTTTCCGCAGGAACATAACCCCAAAATCTACTATCACTTGAATTATCTCTGTTATCTCCCATAACAAAATAACTTCCCACCGGAACTACATATTCGTAAGATTTGTTGTCAACAGATTGGTTTAATAAAATATTGTGTTTGATTCCTGTTAAGTGCTCTTCGTATTGTTTTTGTCCTGTTTTGTGGCTACCATCAGGAGGGGAATATTCTTGCTCATCACTTAGCTTTATAAGTTGTCCGTTAACTGTTATTTGTTTATTTTTGTATATAATTTTATCTCCTGGCAAACCTATTACTCTTTTAATGTAATTCAAACTCGGATCTTGTGGATATTTAAAAACAGCAACATCTCCTCTTTTAGGGTCACTAATATCAACTATTTTTTTGTTGATGACAGGAACACGAATTCCGTAAGAAAATTTATTTACCAAGATAAAGTCACCAATTAACAAAGTTGGCAACATAGATCCCGATGGAATTCTAAAGGGTTCCACCAAAAAAGAGCGAATAATCAGCACTAACAATAAAATCGGAAAAAAACTTTGGGCATATTCAAATATTTTAGGTTGTTTTGCATCGTAATCTCTCCTGCCTCTTAGGATAATCTTGTCAAACAGATATAATAATCCGCTTATAAACACTATTGATACCAAAATAAATTCAAAATTAAAATTCATAGTTTCTCCATTTGACTATTAGTCTCGTGACAAAACAGCAAGAAATGCCTCTTGAGGTATTTCAACATTACCGATCTGTTTCATTCGTTTTTTACCAGCTTTTTGTTTTTCCAACAATTTCTTTTTACGAGTTATATCGCCACCATAACACTTTGCTGTTACATTTTTACGCAGTGCTTTTATTGTAGAGCGGGCAATTATTTGGTTACCAATCGCTACCTGCACAGCTACATCAAACATTTGTCTGGGAATTATATCTTTCATTTTTGTTGTAAGCTCTCGTGCTTGATATTGACTATTTTTGCGATGTATTATAACAGATAATGCATCCACTTTATCAGAATTTATTAAAATATCCATTTTGACCATATCAGATGGCTCAAAACGGATAAACTCATAATCAAATGAAGCATATCCTCGGCTTACTGATTTTATCTGGTCAAAAAAGTTCAAAACTATCTCGGATAATGGCAATTCAAAACTTAGATTTGCTTGTTTGTTAAAGTATTGTAAATTTTTCTGCACCCCTCTTTTATTGATACAAAGAGTTATCACAGCACCTATGTATTCTTGGGGGAGCAATATATTGACACTCACAATAGGTTCGTTAATTGATTCTATTTCATTAACAGGAGGCATTCCAGCAGGATTATGCACAGATAAAATATCTTTTTTGGTTGTTATTACTTGATAAATTACAGTAGGAGCTGTGGTAATAAGATTTACATCATATTCTCTCTCTAATCTCTCTTGAATAATCTCCATATGGAGCATTCCCAGAAAACCACAACGAAAACCAAAACCCAAAGCAGAAGATGTTTCAGGCTCAAAATTCAAAGATGCATCATTTAGTTTTAATTTATACAGAGCCTCACGAAATCTATCATAATCATCGGAGCTTACCGGATACAAACCTGCAAAAACTTTTGGGGTTATTTTTTTGAATCCTTGTAATGCTTTATCAGCAGGATTTTTATCGAGAGTTATGGTATCTCCTACCGAAGCTCCCTGAATATCTTTTATACCAGATATAATATAACCAACATCACCTGCTTTTAATTGCTCTGTTTGTGTTCTTTTGGGGGTGAAAATACCAACACTATCTACTTGATGAGATTTTCCTGAAGACATCATTTTAATTTTGTCGTTTTTTTGCACAGAGCCATCAAATATTCTCAATAAAGATATGACTCCTACAAAACTATCAAACCATGAATCTATAATCAATGCTTTTAAGGGTTTGTTTACATCTCCTATTGGTGGTGGGATTTTTTTTATTATTTGCTCTAATAAATCTTCAATGCCCTCGCCTGTTTTAGCACTTACTCCTATGGAATCACTAGCATCTATACCTATCACCCCTTCAATGTCATCTATTACCCGATCAACATCTGCCGATGGTAAGTCTATTTTATTTATAACTGGTAATATTTCTAAATCTTGTTCGATAGCAGTATAACAATTCGCCAGAGTTTGTGCCTCCACTCCTTGGGTGCTATCGACAACAAGAAGCGCTCCATCACAGGCGGATAAACTACGAGAGACTTCGTAAGAAAAATCAACATGTCCTGGAGTATCAATAAAGTTTAAGGTCCACTTTTGTCCATCTTTTGTTTGATATTGCAATGAGACACACTGGGCTTTAATCGTGATTCCTCGCTCTTTTTCAAGATCCATGCTGTCTAAAACCTGGTCCGACATTTGTCTTTGTGTCAAACCACCACAAATTTGAATAAATCTATCTGCTATGGTTGATTTACCATGGTCGATATGAGCTATGATTGAAAAATTACGAATATTGTTCATTAATTTTTGCTATAATAAACAAAAAGACAAGTTGTGCATAACTTGTCTTTTTAGATAATATTTTATAGGATGGGCTTTTCATCGAATATTTTATTTTTTTATCCAACGTTTGAGAAAAGTTTGCAATTTTAATTTATCATAACTGCGACCTTTTTCTAATACTTCCGTCCCCTGAGAGTGTAATAAACTGCCATCAGGTTTGAGAACAAAAAAATGAGGTGTGCCTAAAATTTTTGGAAATTGTGCCAAAAAATTACTGTTATAGTTCTCTTTTCCTCTGTATATTTTAACGACGACATAGTTATCATGCATCAAGCTCTTGAGATCTGAGTTATCAATAAAAAAAGCATCCAAAGCATTACACCATGGACACCAATCGCCACCTATTTCCATTAAAATTCTTTTATCAGAACTTTTGGCTGTTTTGATAGCAAATTTAAAATCTTCTTCTGCGACTCTGTTTGGAATATATTTAGTGCTATAGATTGGTAAATCATATTTTTTACTAAAAACTTTAGTTATATCTGATATTTTTAAAGAACCACTAGCAAATAATGTAGTAAGCATTACTGCCACAATTAGAAATACTAAACCTATTATTTTTTTCATCTTTTCTACCTATGTAAATTAAGGACCCTATGTGTAACAAAAAAAACAATTCTATCAATTTTTTGTTAAACAGAAAAACCTCTTATAATGCTAATTCGTTTTCTTCTCCTGTGCGAATACGAATTACTTTTTCGATATTATCAATAAAAATCTTACCGTCACCTATATTTCCTGTTTTTGCGACTTTTATAATAACATCAAGACAATCATTGAGAATTTTAGCTTTAACTACAATCTCTAATTTTATTTTTGGTAAAAAATCAATTTTATATTCAGCACCACGATAGGTTTCAGTATGTCCTTTTTGTATTCCAAACCCTTTAACATCTGATACTGTCATCCCACTGATACCAATTTCCATCAAAGACTCACGAACCTCTTCTAATTTATGAGGTTTTATAATTGCTATAACTCTTTTCATTTTTTTATCCCTTTTTATGAGACCTTTGCATAATTCAAGCACAATTTATAAAACAAATAGATTGCATATGCTTATAGCAAAAATTCGTCAAAGGGAATTACTATATTCCTCATTTTTGCTATAAAAATGCACTATTTTCTGCATTCTCTAAACAGCACTTGAATTATGCAAAGGTCTCTTTATATGTCTGAGGTGGAGCTTATTTTATGGATAGATATATCTGCTCCCTCATATTCTTCTTGTTCGCTAAGTCTGATTCCCATAGTTTGTTTTAAGATACCATATACTACAAAACCACCTATCAATGCTAACACTATACCAGATAATGCTCCTATAAGTTGCACCACAAAAGAAACTCCTCCCAAACCTGCAAATATTTTCAGGCCAAAAATTCCCGCAGCCAATGTGCCCCAAACTCCACAAAGACCATGTAATGCCCATACCCCTAAAACATCATCAATCTTCCATTTGTTTTGAGTTTGAATAAAAAAGAATACAAAAACAAAACCTGCGATAAGACCTGTTATCAATGCACCAAGGGGATGCATTATATCAGATCCTGCACATACTGCCACCAAACCTGCAAGCGGACCGTTGTGAATGAAACCTGGATCATTTTTGCCGAATATCAAGGCTCCTATAATGCCACCTACCATTGCCATTAAAGAATTGATAGCAACCAATCCGCTAACCGCATCAACGGATTGAGCAGAGATAACATTAAAACCAAACCAACCTACTGCCAATGTCCAAGAACCAATCGCAAGAAAGGGAACGCTTGATGGTGGGTGAGTCGTAACCTCGCCATCTTTGCTATACTTGCCTATCCTAGATCCCAATAAAATCACGGCACCAAATGCTAACCAGCCACCTATACCATGCACCACCATCGAGCCTGCAAAATCATGAAATGCAAACCCAAATGTGTGCTTTAAAAAATCTTGAACTCCAAAATTTCCATTCCATACTATGCCCTCAAAAAGAGGATAGATGAGAGCTACAATAAAAAAACTTGCAATGAGTTGTGGATAGAATTTTGCTCTCTCCGCTATGCCACCTGAAATAATTGCAGGAATAGCGGCGGCAAAGGTTAATAAAAAGAAAAACTTGACTAACTCATAACCATTTTTTTCAGCCAAGACTTCTGCGCCCACAAAAAAATCAAAACCATAAGCAAAACTATAGCCGATAAAAAAATAGGCTATGGTTGAGATGGCAAAATCTGTAATTATTTTAACTAAGGCATTGACTTGATTTTTTGAGCGGACAGTACCAACCTCTAAAAAAGCAAAACCTGCATGCATGGCCAAAACCATGGTCGCACCGATTAAAACAAAAAAAACATTAGAGCCTGATTGTAATTCTTCCATTTATAAATTTAATGTATTTAAGGGCGAATAGCACTATGCTCAATGACTTTTTTAATCTGCTTCTCTCCAATCCATACTTTTATATTGTTCTTCATATTTATTAAATTCAGGTGGATTTGATAAGAAACAGCTGCTTTACCATCAATTGCATCAACTATGCTATTTATAGTGCCTTTTAACATAAAATCTGCTCCGGTTTCTCGCCCCATCTCTGATCTTGTTTTTTCACTGGCATTTAATTCTTGATCGATTCTTTCACCACGAACCTCACCTCTCTCAGCAGAAGATGCCACAAAACTTACCTTGCCTGAATTTAATAACTCTCGTTCTAAGTGGCGAGTAAAGGTTTGCACATTTATATGTTCTTGTGAGCGATTAACAACAGTTGCAATAATTACCACAGGTTCTTGGCGTTTTTTGCGAGTAAATTTATTTAACCAAGGACGAGACAAAACATCTCTTATCATCTCTTGAGATACTAAGCGAGAATCCGTGTCGTTCCATCTACCGCTTAGATCTGTCTGGGATTTTGGATCAACCCTTTCTATCTTCGGAGAGGAGCTACAAGAGATTAAAAAATAAGAAAAGAGGATTAGAAAAAATATTTTTATTTTCATTATTTATTCTCCTGGTTTTGTTGCAAATTTTTAGATTGGAATTTTGCAAAAGATTCTTCGGCATGTTCGGCAAAGTAGTTTCTAAACTCCGCATTTAAAGTTTTTAGGTTTTTGCTCATTTGTTTTATTTTTTCCAGATTAATCTCAGCCAAAGAATATATGGTTCCATGTTGTGGCTCTTTATCACAAAACATACCAACAAAACAGTCGGTCGCTTTATTTACATGACGTCTTTCAATAGTAACGCCTTTTAATAAAACTCTTGAATTTGTGCGAATATTACGTGACAGAATGCTCGCTGATTGCTCGTTCATGCTCTCAGAGTGAGAAAAGTCTTCGGCAGCAACATCCATAAAAACACCCATAATTTTTGCCATAGCAGCACGGGCGCGGTTATCAGCCTGCGATCTTTGCAAAGAAATATCAACATTTTTTTGCATCGGAGCAATTCCTACGGCATGAATTAATTTGCCGTCTTGGTTATCAAGAATAGCAACGCCTTCATTAACCCAATTCGGAGCATCTTCGATGTCCATATTGCCCTCAACCTCCGCCCCTGTGCGAGTCGTTCCACAAGAAATTAACAGTGAAATTGCACCCAATAAGATTGAATATTTTGCCATCTTAATCATAATATATTACCTTCAAAATTAAAAAATGTGTATTATAGCATTATTTTTATAAAAGTCAAAAACAAATGCAAGAATGTGAATTTATAGTCTGTCCTGGGAATATTATTTATTCTAATGATTTGAAAATTTTAACCAATAGTGCTTGTGCGGTTAATGATGGCAAAATAGTTGCAATTGACAAAAAAGATAACATTAACAACAAATTTTTTAGTAAAAAAATATTTAACCTACCTCATCATATTTTATCTCCTGGCCTTATCAATAGCCATACTCATGCTGCAATGAATCTATTAAAAGGTTATGCCGATGATATAGCTTTATCACCGTGGCTCAAAGAGCACATATGGCCTACCGAGGCAAAATTTATGAATGAAAAGTTTGTATATGATGGCACAAAACTTGCCATAGCAGAGATGATTAAAGATGGCATTACTTGTTTCTGTGATATGTATTTTTATCCAAATATGGTAGCAAAAGTAGCAAAAGAGGCCTCTATGCGTGCTATGATAGGAATGCTGGTATTAGATTTTCCCTCAAAGTGGGCTAAAAATGCTGATGAATATATAAGTCGTGGTTTGCAGGTGCAAGATACCTATAAACACGATAATCTTATCAAAACAATGTTTGCACCTCATGCCTGTTACACAGTATCAGATTCTGCTATGGAAAAAATTGCTACCATCTCATATGAACTGGATTTATCGGTGCAAATTCATCTGAATGAGACAATATCAGAGGGTGAATTATATCAGGTAAAACACAAAATAAAACCTTTGCAAAAATTAGAACAATTAGGGCTGTTAAATGACAATTTAATCGCGGTACATATGGCTCATTTTGATAATGAAGAGTTAGAATTATTACAAGAATATGATGTTAATATTGTGCATTGTCCCCAATCAAATGCTAAATTATCATCGGGTTATTGTGATATCCACAAACTACAACAAAACAACATAAATGTCTGTATCGGCACAGATGGAGCCGCCTCTAACAATGATTTGGATATTTTAAAAGAAATCCAAACCGCAGGATTTATGGCAAAATTATTTAACAAAAATGCCAAAGTCATGCCTGCCATCGATTTATATAAAATGGCAACAGTCAATGCAGCCTATGCTTATAAATTAGAAAATACCGGGTTTTTAGATGTTGGTATGGCAGCTGATATGATAGCCATAGATATGAATAAGATCCAAACAATTCCTTGTTATGATAAGATAGGGGCTCTGATTTATAGTGCAGGAACACAACAAATTACCCATAACTGGGTCCAGGGTAAACTTTTGATGGAAAACCGTCAATTATTAACCATGGATGAGGATAAAATAAAAGAGAATGTTATAATGTGGCAGAATAAAATCAATGTTAAATAAAAATAAAATACTTTTTATAATGGATGATATTGATAACATTAATATCAAAAAAGATAGCACTTTTGCGATGATGATATCTGCCCAAAAAAAAGATTTAATAATTCATTATGCCCAAATAAAAGATTTGTATATAAAAAACAACCTACCCTATGGAAACTTAAAAATTATTGAGGTTTTTGCCAACAACAATAATAACAAAAAATACTATAAAATAATACGAGCATCTGACCAAAAAATTGAAAATTTTAGGGCAATTTTTATGCGAACAGATCCTCCTGTTGATGATTTTTATGTTTATGCTACCTATGTTTTAGACTTATCAGAGCAACAAAATTGCCTTGTCATAAACCCACCATCTGCTTTGCGAAACCTTAATGAAAAAACTGTTATTTGTCAATTCCCTGATATTATAACCGATACTATAATATGTGCCGACAAAGCAAGATTAAAAACTTTTTTAACACAGCATAAAAAAATTATAGTCAAACCTCTAGATGGCATGGGCGGTAAATCTATTTTTAAAGTTGATGCAGATGATGACAATGCCAATGTAATTTTTGAGACTATGTTAGCAGGCAACAAACCTGTGATGGCACAAAAATATATACAAGAGATAAAAAACAAAGGTGACAAAAGAATTTTGCTGATAAATGCCAGACCTGAAAAGTATTGTTTAATAAGAATGCCAAAAAAGGGCGAACATCGCGGTAATCTTGCTGCAGGTGGTATAGCTATTGCTGATGAATTAACCGATAGAGATCTTTATATTTGCCATAGGGTCAAAAGTTTTTTAGAAAAAAATAACATAATATTCGCAGGAATTGATATAATAGGTAACTATTTAACAGAGATAAATATAACCAGCCCTACCTGTATAGTTGAAATAAACTCACAGAAAAATTATAATATTGCCGATAATTTGATTCAATGGTTGCTCAAACACACAAATGAAAACACAAATATCTCGTAAACTTAGAATGCCACTATCGGTTATAATTGCCTTGTGTTTGCATACAAGTGTCATTTTTGCGATAAGTTTTTCTTTTACCCCGACAAACCCCAAATTACCACCTGCTTTGGATGTTATAATCGTGCAAAGCAAACAAAGTGATGAAAAAATAAAAGATGCCGACTACTTGGCTAACACCTCCCACGAAGGTGGCGGAGAATTTGATACAAATAAAAGAAAAAAAAGTCTATTCCAATCTTTTGAGGACACCAAAATGAATGGCATAGCCCAAATTCAATCTCAACAACAAATAAAACAACAACAACAAAAGAAAACAAAACTTATCACAGCACAACAAGCTGATAAAAAAATACAGAGCTCTGACAAACCAGAACAAAATAAATCTTTAAATAATTCACAACAAATAACCCAACCTGAGCTTACTATTGCCCGCCTTACTGCTGAGATAAATAAAGATATTCAAGATTATTCCAAAAGACCACGTAAACAATTTGTTCATGCACGCACCAAAAACACCCCAGCTGCTGCTTATATGCACAACTGGATAAAAAGAGTTGAGTTTATGGGAAACAAACACTACCCAACAGAAATTCGTAAAAAAAACCTAAAAGGATCTTTGATATTAGTCGTTGCCATAAAATCAGACGGCAAGGTTTTAGAGGTGCGAATTAAAAAAAAATCTGGCATAAACCTATTAGATCAAGCCGCGAGAAATATAGTTTATCAGTCCTCTCCTTTTGCCGCTTTCACAGGAGAGCTTAAAAAAAATTCTGACATTTTATACATAACGAGAACATGGCAATTTACCTCTAATACTTTTCGTTAAGAATCCTCTGATTAACTTAGCAGTTAAATATATGTATTCAACTGCTAAGTTAATACAGCTTCTTTGTTATATTTTTTCAACCACAGAGCTTTGTGACACTGCAAATCTTTGATATATAAAGATTTTGAAATATTCATTGTTATCCTCCTTTATTAAATTTTTAAAAAATGGGGCATAAACCCCACCAATAATTCCCCAAAAATCTGTCATTAAAAAATCCCGTCATAACGAAGCGGACGAGAATAATTGATAATTAATAATTAACAGTTATTAGTTTAAAGTCCGCTATTAATTTTTAACTATTAACTAATAACTATATAGACTGCCGTGGTTATCTCTTAAAAATTATCCGTAAACTAATCAGAGATTGCCACGGCTGCGAGTGTGGCAGTCTCTTGTGGTGTTCGTCTGCCTCATGGAGATCGCTTCGCTCGCAAGCTTGCTCGCGATGACGAAAATCCGTCACTGCGAGGCGAAGCCGTGGCAGTCTCTCTTTTTATCCCAAGAGATTGCTTCGTGCCTCGCAATGACGGGATTTTTCAATATACCTCTATGTTCCGATCTAATAACCATTTAATGCAAACAAATTTTATTTTTTTGTTGTATGATAGAATTAACTTTTTTTTCGGAGCAAATAAAATGACAATTGAAATTAATAACAAAACTGTGGCAACAAATGCTAATGGTTATTTAGAAAACATTGAAGACTGGTCACAAGATGTGGCAAAACATATCGCAGGTGACGAGAGTTTAGAACTAACTAACAAACATTGGGATTTGATAAATTATCTACGTGATGAGTTTATCAACGATGGTGACAATCAACCAAATGCTCGCAATATGGTCAAAACAATGGGCAAGAAATTGGCTGAAAAAATCAATGCCAAAACATTGTATGATTTGTTTCCTGGCGACCCAAGCAAACAAGGTGGTAGAATTTCAGGTTTACCAGAGTCTCTCCGCAAAGGCGGTTATTAACAAAATACCAAAACAAACCTAAAAAAATGTATCTTTCATAAAAAAAGCCACAATTTTCATTGTGGCTTTTTTTTGCAACTCGTCCCCACTACTTTCTTGTGGTTTTTATATTGCTACACATTACTACTTTTGGCAAGTAACAATGGAAGGATATTTGCATATGCATTGCCACTTTTAAAAAGTGGGAATGAGTTAAATGGACATACCCCCTTACTACAACTGCATTTGCTTTTGGGGATTCCCCAATTATATCTCAGAATAACAAAAACCTCAACACAAAAATGTTGAGGTTACAATAACTTACTTAATGTATGTATACCGAGAAAGCCATGTAAAATGTTTAGCATTGACATGATCAATGGAGCAATTAGTAGCCATGCTTAATGCTACGTAGTTATTATCACCACCCTTAACAGCAAAACCTGATACCCAGCCAGTTGGCAAATCACCTGCTTTGCATGCTCCAGTGAGCTCATCTATACCCATTAATCTTCCTCCATTTTCCCATGCTTCTTGTGCTGCATCTGCAAAAGCCTTCGCAGTGCTGATTTGAACTATTGTTCTATCGCCAGTTCTTCCGTCCACATAGGCTTTTGTAGCAGCATCTTGTGCATCTGTAGGGTCAGTCAAATTGGTGATTTTGTTAGAACCCATGTCAATGGCAGCCGTGCAGGCAGCATATGTTTGGGTGGATATAACACTTAGAGTAAGTGCGGTGGTTAAAGCCAGAGTCTTAGCAAGAGCGGAAGTCTTGGTTGTTACAGGAGTTTTATAGTTATAAGAACCCCCCCCCCAGATGTGGTGTGTTTACACTGTTTAATTGCATATTCATAATAATTTCCTTTAAAAAAAATAAAAACAAAGACGGGCGAACCATTCGTCCGTCAATCTAACAAACGAAGCAGTTTAAAATTCATTGACAAAAAAAATAAAATAATTTGGTAAGCTGTCTTAAGTTCTCCCTATTTGCCGTCATGCTGAACTCTCTGGTCGTCATACTGAACTTGATTCAGTATCCATTCCCCTCGAGTCGTCATACTGAACTTGATTCAGTATCCATTCCCCTCGAGTCGTCATACTGAACTTGATTCAGTATCCATTTATGTAACAAGACCGTCCATGTGGTTGAATGGATTCCGTGTCAAGCACGGA
>QNFE01000032.1 GCA_003645455.1 Gammaproteobacteria bacterium
GATCTTTTAAGTCAAAATTCACACTGCCTTTCGGAATTGTTAAAATTGCTTTTGTATTGCCAGCATTGTTGATAGGTGTTCTTTTTCCTGCTTCTGTTTCTTCAACAGAAAAAGCAAAAGAATTATTGTTATTTTTTGTATAGCATAATATATACTCTGCAAGTTTTCCAACATTTTTATGTAAAAATGCTGGTTTCTTTTTTTTCTCCCAGATAAAACTCGTAACAAAATTATCCTCGCCAAAAATCTCATCACACATGATTTTTAAATTGGCTTGTTCGTTGTCATCAATGCTTACAAAAATTACACCATCATCTTTTAATAAATCGCGGGCTAATTTTAATCGAGGATACATAAAAGAGAGCCAGCCACTATGCGAACGTGTGCCATAAACATTTTGGAGAAAATCTATTTGGTCCTCGTCCATTGCAAAATTTTCAATTAAATCATTATCGGATTTTTTAAAATTATCTTTGTAAATGAAGTTTTCAGACTTGGTGTTATAGGGTGGGTCAATATAAATCATTTTGATTTGATTAAAATAATTGGCACTTAAAATTTTCAAAACATCTAAGTTATCGCCACGGATAACAACATTTTCTGTATTATCATAATCTTTGCTTTGTGTACTTATAGTTTTTAGTTCTTTGATGGTAGGGGCAGAGGCGGCAGCTTTTGCTAATCCCTTGCCTGCAAAGGTTAACTCGTATCCTTGATTATTTGCTGTGGTAGCTGATATATCAACAATATCGTTTAAGGCTTTGGTGTCAATTTGATTATCCACATTTATCACCTGTGGCAATAACTTTTTTAATTTTTCAATTAAATCATTATCTTTATCAGATAACAAATTTTTGCTATCTATAATTTTAATGCCATTATCATGGGCTGTTTTTTTGTTTATCATAAGTTTTATAGTTTAGTTGTTTTTATTCTGTAAAGATTCGGCAGCAAAAATGGTAAGTTTCAACTCCTCTCCTATCATTTCATAAATTGGTTTTTTGTCACTTAATTGCAAGCTTTCTCGCAAGATTATTCCTACTCCTTCGCCTCTTCGTTCCAAAAAATAAACTCTACCAACCTTAACATTTTCATCTAATTGAATCTCTGACAAAAGGCGAGTTAACAATTCATTGCGTGTTACCTGATTATCTGCTAATGTGTCTACTGTTATGGTGTTTGGCAATAAACCAGGACTTATTATCTCTAACCTGTCATCAAACAAAAATAACCGGATTTTTGAACCATGTTTTGAGTAATCACGATGCACTACGGCATTTACAATCGCCTCAAAAACTGCTCTCATATTATATTGCGGTTTTTCTAATCTGCCAATATTTTTTGTGGCAGATATTTTATTGTATTTTTCAACAAATTTATAAGCATCAATTATTTGGTTGTCCAAAGAACTTTTAAAATCTTTGGCATCAATTTGATAATTTGCATCTTTTACATTGCTAGTATAATAAACAGCTTGAATAAAACTATTATAAAGATATTCACAAGATTTATTAGTGCACATTAACACTCCTGCCACCGTGGCATTACCATCTTTGCTTAATAAATTTCGTTTGTGTAGTTTTGCTTTTTTATCCATATCAGGGTTTGATATAAAACGACTATAAAGATCTTTTTGTAAAGTTTTAATATCAGTATTTGGCACGGCTTGTTCGTCAAAACGGATGATTCTTGCTTGTGAGCGACTTTGCATCAATCTTGATAATTGATCTGGCATCATTTCTCTTTTACTGCTACCTTGACGGATAAAATAACCTCTGGAACTCTTATGGACAAATAAACTATACGGAACATTTATTTTTAAAATATTTTTATCATTTATTGTTAGTTTTTCAGTAAAAATATTGATGGCAGGTTTTATGCTATCATTACAAATTTCAATAATTGTTTTCTCTATTTTTTTAATTTTTTTTAATGGAATGCCTATAACATCACCATTATCATTTATGCCAATTAAAATAATACCGCCTTTGCCGTTTGCAAAAGCCGTTATTTCATCTGCCATTGAATCTTTATTTGTTATTTTTTCTTTAAATTCAATAGTTGAATCCTCTCCTTGGGATATTTTTGTTATTATTTCATTTTTACTTATTAGCATAATTATTGTTCTCCTAAAATATCAGTTAATTTTTGTCCTGTTATTCTTGTCTGGTATTTTATTTGTATCGCCGGCAATTCTTTTTGTAGGTTTTTGAAAAATATTTTAGCATATTCTATTTTTTGTTGCTCTTGCTCTGGAATATCGCTGTGTTTTTCATATCCTTTGGTTTCAACTATTAAAAAAAGTTGTTTGCCACTGCTTTTTTCAATTAAATAGGCAAAATCTGGATTATAGGTTTTGTATGGGGTGGGGATATTTATTTTTGGCAATTTGGCAAAAACTGTTATGGTGTCGTTATTTATTTTTGTGGTATCGGATATTATGCTTTGTTTTTCAATGTTTGAATCATAGACAACACTATCATATAAAAACTCATCTTTGGGTTTGCTGTCCTCATCAATAAAATGTCCTAATAGGGTGTATTGGATATTATTTTTTAATTTGCCGTTTTCATCTTGTAAATCATTAGCATAAATTGAAGTTTGGTTAAATTTGTAACCAACACTTGTTATCATACTTTGATGAATTTTATTTTTTATTGTCTCTATCAATACAGATTTAGCAAGTTGTGGGTTGTGGTTAAATTTGTTGTTATCAATATCATTAAATAAACTTATGACAAAATGCAGTGGTAGTTTTTGCTCTTCGGCAAATTTGGTTATATATTCACTTTTATTTTGTTGTTGAAAAAAGTTTATTTTGTTGCCGCTTCGCTCTTTGGTGTCCTCTATTTCGTTGGTTTGGCTATTGTATTTTTGTTGGATGATTATTATTTTTTGTGGTTGAATTGGCTCTTGATTAAAGTTATTTGTTATGTCCCGGATAAGTTGCTGTTGCTGAATATTTTGATAGACAATTTTTGATTTTTTGTTGAGGCTCTCCCATAGATTTTTAAAACTTTTAAATTTATCTGGACGAATTTTAACTTGTTTTTTTGATTTTTTATTATTATCTGTGATGGCATTGATATGGTTTTGTTTAAATAGGTTTTTAATAAAATCAAATCTATCGGCAGTTATTCTGCTACTTGATATTTTATCTTGATGATTATTTAAAAATTCTAAAATTGGGCTGTTGAGTGTATAATCATCTGCTATTTCATCATAGGATATTATGTTGTTGTCCTCTAATATGTCCAATAAATGAGATGCCTCGCGATCTCTTAACCCATTATTTTTTAAAATATCATTATTTATTGTGTCGCCTGTGATGCTATAACTTGATGTTAAAATTTCATTTTGAATATTGTGGATAAAGTCTTTTTCTTGTCCTGATACTACCATATCAAGGGTATTTATATCATAAAATTTATGAGGGTTTTCATCGTTAAAGTCAAAAGTTAAACGGCGACCCTGTTGGTTGGTGGCTATTCGCAAACCTCGTCCTACTTGTTGGCGGCGAGAGGTGTCCCGGTTTGAGGTGGCAATTTTACAAATAGTGAAAATATTAGGATTATCCCAGCCCTCTTGCAATGCCCAGATAGAAAAAATAAATCGCAATGGTGTAGCAAAAGATAATAATTTTTCTTTTTTTGATAAAATTAAATCAATTCCATCGGCTATTTTTTTCTCGGCTGTGCCTTTGTCACCTGAAAAATAACCTTCGGCTACTTGTAAAACTCCATCTTTATAGTCTTGATCTAAATATTTTTTATATTTTTTGTCTGTGCTTTTCCGATAAACCCGTTGGCGAATTTTTTTATATTCTTTGGTAAATATATTTTTAATCCTTGCATTGTCGCCTCTGAAATCGGCAATATTAGGGATAAAAAATAAACTTAATGCTTTGATGTTTTGTTTGAAAAGTTTTTGTTCTTTTTTGAAGTGTAGATTTATCGTCTCTGTTATCATACAGGTTATCTCACCATCACTTAAATCATATTTTAAATCAGGTTGCAAAGTTTCCCCATTGCTTAAAAATATTTTGTTTTTATTGATTTTAACAACACTTATGCCTTGATAATTTTTTAATCCTGTTATGGCTCCGATGTCATTGTTGATAAAAATTTCTTGTTGGTAGAGTTGGTTGTTGATTTGATAATGGACTTTAAATTTGACTTTTGGTTGAATGTTACCTATTTTTATATTGTCCGTCTCTTGTGGGGCAAAAATTGTGCTTACCCCAATGCGTTTTACCAAATATTGATTGAATGCGGATATACTATCTAACATATAAACTACATTTGAGAGTTTATGATTTTCATCAGCAGGATAGGTCGCACCAAAGCGGATAAATAAAGAATTTTTTAACTGTTCTAATTTTTCTGTGGTTTTGCTCGCTTTTAAAAGATGAGGCTCATCAATTATCACAATAGGATTTTTAGAGGCAATTCCGCCCCAAGTGCTTTTATGTGCTATTAAGCCTTCAAATCTTTTGTTGATATTGTTGGTTTTGATTGAATTAAAAGCACTATTAGTCATAATTAAAACTTGCAAATTATCTGATTTAATAAAGTCTTGTTGAATTCTTTGGAGGTTATCTTTGGGGTAGTCTATAATGTTTATGTGTTTTTTATAAAGGTTATAAAAATATTGTTTGGTTAATTCTATTTGTTGAACGACCCCAAGTTTAATTGCAACTCGTGGCAAAACTATGATAAATTTATTTTGTTTGTGGTTTTTATTTAATTCAAAAATTGTTTGCAAATAAACAAAAGTTTTGCCAGTGCCGGTTTCCATTAAAACATCAAGACGAGGTTTTTTATTTATTTCAAATTGATGATAATTATTGTCGCAGGCAATAGTTTTTAAATTATCGGCAAGGCACGAATAATCAGCATTTTTAAAATCAATATCAGATACCGCTTGATTTATGTTGTTAATGCAGTCTTGTTGGTATGTTTGTTTTTCAAATAACACTCATAACTCCTATTTCAACTCTCCAAAATAGCATCGCCCATCTGTGAGGTGGAAACAACAGAGCAGTTTTTGTCTGTTATGTCGGCAGTTCTAAGGTTTTTATCCAAAACTTTGCCGACGGCATTTTCAATTTCAGCGGCTTGTTCTGGCAGATTAAAACTGTATTTTAGCATCATAGATACGGATAAAATTGTCGCCAGCGGATTGGCGATATTTTTGCCTGCAATGTCAGGGGCAGAGCCGTGAATTGGCTCATACATACCTTTGTTGTTTTTATCAAGTGAGGCAGATGGCAACATCCCGATTGAGCCTGTGAGTTGTGCCGCCGTGTCGGATAAAATATCACCGAACATATTGCCGGTTAAAATCACATCAAATTGTTTGGGGTCTTTTACCAACTGCATTGAGGCATTATCTACATACATATGGGATAATTCAACCTGGGGGTAATCTTTGGCAACATCTATTACTACCTCTCGCCATAATTCGGACACCTCCAAAACATTGGCTTTGTCCACCGAGCATAGTTTTTTGTCTCTTTTGTTAGCGATTTCAAATGCACTCTTGGCAATTCTTTTTATTTCATCTTCGTTATATACCAAAGTATTAAAGCCTATTTTTTTATTGTTTTCATCGGTTTTTATGCCACGAGGTTCGCCAAAATATATCCCCCCTGTGAGTTCGCGGACAATCATAATATCCAAGCCTGCTACTATCTCATCTTTTAAGGAAGAAGCGCTTGCAAGTTGGGGATATAAAATCGCCGGACGCAAATTTGAAAATAAATCAAGCTCCCGGCGGATAGCGAGCAATCCTCGCTCCGGACGCATATCTCGTGGTAGATTATCATATTGATAACCACCGACAGCACCGAGCAGAACACTATCGGCATCTTGGCAAAGTTTTAAAGTTGCCTCTGGCAATGGTTTTTTGCACGCATCATAACCTGCCCCACCAATATCAGAGTATTCCAATTCAAATCCCAGATTATGTTTTGTATTGATGAATTTTAAAACATCGGTGGCAGATTTTATTATCTCGGGTCCTATGCCATCGCCCGGTAAAATGGCTATTTTTTTTGTCATAATTTTGATACCTTATTGGTGAGAGTTTTTAACAAGGGGACATGTCCCTTTGTTGTGGATGTATTTGTAGATTTTGTAATTAACTACAGCCTTTTGGACGAGGCAAACCTGCGACTTTATTAGCAGATTTAATTAGACCATACGGAAACAAACCATATAGATATTTACTGCTTGATCTGTCTTTGCTGTATTTTGTAGCCATAAGTTTTGAAAATTTACGCGGTTCTGCCACCATTGAATTTTCTTCAAAATATTCACGAGCCAGATTTATAATATCCCAATGTTCGTCTGTTAATTCCACTTTTTCATTGATTGCAATGCCTTTTGCTATCTCCTCATTCCATTCGTCTAAGTTTTCTAACCAGCCTGCCTCTGATAAAGCAATTGTTTTACCTTCTATTTGTAATTCCATAATATATAATCCTCTTTAAGAAAAAAAAGAGTAAAATAATAACATAAATATATATATTTATATAATATTTTTTGCTTTTGTTTGACTTTTATTTTTATTTTAAGGTATAATTGTCAAATTTTTTATTACTTAACAACCAATACAATGAGACAAACAATAGTAGCAGGAAACTGGAAATTAAATGGCACCAGAGATAGTGTCAAGAACCTAATCAATGGAATCAAAAATGGACTGGATAATAACGACAAAGCCTGTGTTATTATAAGTCCCGTGGCGATTCATATGGGGCTTATCCTAAAATTACTATCAGATTTTTCTGGCATTAAAGTCGGCTCTCAAAATGCCTGTGCTAATGATAGCGGTGCATATACCGGCGAGTTATCTTGTGCGATGTTACAAGAATATAATGTTGAATATGTTATAGTGGGACACTCAGAACGCCGTAGCCTATTCAAAGAAAATGATGATGATGTGGCAAATCGTTTTAAAGCTGTTAAAGATAGCGGTTTAATTCCTATTTTATGTGTAGGGGAGACTTTGGAGGAACGCGAGAGCGACCAGACCGAAGTTATCATAAGCCGACAATTAGATGCAGTTATTGACAAATTTGGAGTTGATAGTTTGCAGAATTCTGTCATAGCATATGAGCCGGTATGGGCGATAGGAACCGGCAAAACTGCCACCGGCGAGCAAGCCCAAGAGGTGCACAATTTTATTCGTCAAAAAATTGCCAAATTAAATCAGGTAATTTCTGACAAAATCCAAATTCTTTATGGTGGTTCGGTCAATGGTGGTAATGCCAAAGAATTATTTGGCAAGAATGATATTGACGGTGGTTTAATCGGTGGGGCATCTTTAAAAGCAGATGAATTTTTAAAAATAATCAAAGCGGCAAATTAATTATGGAATCAATATTTTTAGTAATACATGTAATGTTGGCAATCTCTGTCATAGGGTTAGTTTTAATTCAACACGGCAAAGGGGCTGATGCAGGAGCAGCATTTGGATCTGGGGCATCTGCCACAGTTTTTGGGGCAAAAGGTGCGACTTCTTTTTTAACCAAACTAACGACAGCTTTGGCGGCTTTATTTTTTGCCAGTAGTTTATTTTTAGCCTATATGGCAACAGATAGAGATGTTATAAATTCTGTCACAGATAAAGTAGGGGTTGACAAAACACAGGATAGTGATGTGCCAAAACCTGTTGTTGAGGATAATAAAAATACTGATCTGCCGCCTATTCCTGCATCTGGCGACAAAAACGAAGACCAAGCTCCTAAGGTGACATCTGAAAATAAAGATTTACCGCCAGTTGCCCCTACAAAATAAAAAATAGTAAAATTTTTGCCGCTGTGGTGGAATTGGTAGACACGCTACCTTGAGGGGGTAGTGGCGTAAGCCATCCCAGTTCGAGTCTGGGCAGCGGCACCACAAATAACAAGGTTTTTTATCCATATGAAAAAAGAAAAATTAATTATATTTGACACGACTTTAAGAGATGGTGAGCAAAGCCCCGGAGCCTCGATGCAGGCGGATGAAAAAATGCGAATCGCCAAAATGCTTGAAAAAATGAATGTAGATATTATTGAGGCAGGTTTTCCGGCAGCAAGCCCAGGGGACTTTAAAGCCGTTGAATCAATCGCTAAAACAATTAAAGATAGCACTATTTGTGGTTTATCACGAGCTTTGGATAAGGATATAGATAGAGTTGGCGAGGCGATTAAAAATGCTAATAGTGGACGGATTCATACCTTTATCGCCACCTCTGATATTCATATGGAAAAAAAGTTAAATATGAACCCAGAGCAGGTTACAGAACAAGCAATAAAAGCTGTCAAGCGAGCCAGAAAATGGACCGATAATGTAGAGTTTTCCGCAGAAGATGCAGGACGCACCAGAGTAGAATTTTTAATTCAAATTATTGAAAAAGCTATTGATGCCGGGGCCACAACCATCAATATTCCAGATACTGTCGGTTATAATTTGCCTCATCAGTTTGGCGATTTAATTAAAACTTTGATAAATGAAGTGCCAAATAGCGACAAGGCTATTTTTTCGGTGCATTGCCATAATGATTTGGGTCTTGCTGTGGCGAATTCTCTATCGGCAGTAATAAATGGTGCCAGACAGGTGGAATGCACAATCAATGGACTGGGTGAGCGAGCAGGCAATGCCGCTTTGGAAGAAATTGTTATGAGTGTCCGCACTAGATCTGATATTTTTAACTGTGATACAAATATAGATAGCAGTTTTATTGTGCCTGCATCAAAATTAGTTGCAGGCATCACAGGATTCGCCGTCCAACCCAATAAATCCATAGTAGGTGCTAATGCTTTCGCACATGAGGCAGGCATTCATCAAGACGGAGTTTTAAAGTCGCGTGAAACCTATGAAATTATGCAAGCCCAAGATGTCGGCTGGGATAAAAATAAATTAGTCTTAGGCAAACATTCAGGGCGCAATGCTTTCAAAAAAAGATTATCCGAGATTGGAGTTGATTTAAAAAGTGATACCGAACTGAACGAAGCTTTTGCTAGATTTAAAAATCTTGCCGATAAAAAACACGAGATTTTTGACGAAGACTTACAAGCTATCATATCAGATCAGGTAAGTGATGAGTTTGATGAATGTATAAAATTAGTCTCTTTAAAAGTTTGTTGTGAAACAGGAGAGATTCCAAAATCTGTTGTTGTGCTTAATATAGATGGTGTGGAACAAAAAGGGCAATCATCAGGTGGTGGAGCAGTTGATGCCACCTTTCAAGCTATTAAAAAAATCACCAGATCAGATGCCACATTACAACTATATTCTGTAAATAGTATAACCTCCGGCACAGATTCCCAAGGTGAGGTGACAACCAGATTACAATTAGGAAATCGCATAGTAAACGGACAGGGTGCGGACACAGATATAGTAATAGCTTCGGCAAAATCATATATTAATGCTTTGAACAAAATCCATCTCAAAGATCTTAAAAAACATCCTCAGATTTAATGAATTTAATAAAATTATGCGACTTAGCAACCTTGAAAAAGAATCAGCAAAAAAAACTTTTTTTGAAATTTTTAAAAATGGTGAAATTTATCTTTTTGGTAGCCGCACAGATGACAATAAAAAAGGCGGAGATATTGATTTATTCGTCGTGCCACAGATTGCCTCTGATGCAGAACATAGATTAAAAGCAGAGTATACGGATAATCTTCAAGAGATAACCACGGCGGACTAAAAATAGTTACTGGTTAATAGTTAAAAATTAATAGTGATGTTTAAACTAATAACTGTTAACTATTAATTATTAATTAGCGATCCGTCCGCCTCGTTATGACGGATAATTTTTTTGTTCGGCAAGTATGTAAAATTTAGTTATTTCGCAGTCTCACAGAGTGGGAGCGAGAGAGAAAACTGGCATCAAACTTTAAGAATAAAATACTATGAATAATACCGCAATTTTAAAAGAAATGGGAATCCAACCTTGGTATGAAAGAGAGCAAGAGATTAAAGAAAAAATCGCTCAATCGGCAACTCCTATTAAAAAATTTAATAATTCCTTATATGATGATATTATAAATTGTCAAAAATGTGAGCTTAAAGACTCGCGGACAAATGTAGTTTTTGGTAGCGGCAATTTAAAAGCTGATATATTAGTCGTAGGCGAGGCTCCTGGGGCAGAGGAAGACCAACAAGCCGCTCCATTTGTTGGTAGATCGGGACAACTTTTAACCAAAATGCTCGCCGCCATCAACATAAACAGAGCCGATATTTTTGTGGTAAATGTTTTAAAATGTCGCCCTCCTGAAAATGCCGACCCTACCGAGAGCCAGATCAAGCAATGCAGAAATTGGTTAGATGCCCAAATAGATTTAATTCAACCAAAATTTATAATGGCATTTGGTAAAGTTGCAGGCAACCATCTATTAAATGCCAACTACACTATGGCGGATATGCGTCAAAAAATTCATACCATAAAAATAAAAGAGCAGAATATTCCGATGATGGTTATTTATCATCCTGCTTATTTATTATATCAATCTTCAAAAAAATCAGAAGCATGGGAAGATTTAAAAATGGCAAAACAAAAAATAAATAATATTCAAGACAACTCTAATTAACCTATGCTTTTTTGGAAGCAGTGTTTTGTGAGATGTGCTTGACTTGTGCAAAGGTCTCTATTAACAAATTCTTGGTAATTGATCGCCGGTTAAATAGTCCACTATTCGTCTGCCACCGAGTTGGGTTTGCATCGTCACCATTTTTTTGTGTTCGGCTACTACCTCGCCGATTATTTTTGAGTCTTTGCCAAGTTTATGGCTTTGCATAAGTTTTAATAATTCGTCCACTTTGTTTGCAGGCACTAAACAAATTAATTTACCCTCATTCGCAATATACATAGGGTCTAATCCTAATAACTCACAGGCACTTTTAACCGAAGTTTTGACAGGGATTTTCTGCTCTATAATATCGATACCGACATTTGATTGGCGAGAAAATTCGTTGAGTGTGGTGGCTAATCCCCCTCGTGTAGGGTCTCGCAAACAATGAATATCTGGCACAACCTGCACCATATCGGCGATAAGATGATGCAAAGCGGCGGAGTCTGATTTTATAGTTGTATCAAATTCCAAGTTTTCACGCGATGACATAATCGCCGTGCCATGGTCGCCGATACTACCGCTGATTATTATTTTGTCGCCTATTTGGGCTTTATCTCCGCCTATATCTAATCCCTCTGGAATTATACCAATCGCCGTGGTGTTGATAAAAATACCATCACCGTGACCTTTCTCAACCACTTTGGTGTCCCCTGTAATAATCGGCACACCAGCATCAACTGATGCCTGCCCCATTGATTTGACGATTTTTTCTAACAAAGATAATTTCAAACCCTCTTCCAAAATGAAACCTGCACTCATATATAAAGGTTTTGCCCCTGACATTGAAACATCATTGAGTGTGCCATGCACGGATAATGAACCTATATCCCCTCCCGGAAAAATAAGAGGTGAGATAACATGGGAGTCTGTGCTGATTGACATTCGTCCCGCGGGAATATCAAAACTTGCCTGATCATCGGCTGTGCATAACATCTCATTAGCAAAATATTTAAAAAATATTTGCTCAATCAATTGTGATGATGCTTTGCCACCGCCTCCGTGGGACATATCAACAACTCCATTTTTTATATCTATTTTATTCACTCTAATAGTCCTCCATAAGAATAATGAGCGGCACAAGCACCCTCGGAGCTTACCATACAAGCACCCATGGGGTTTTCAGGCGTGCATATTTTTTTGTATAACTTACATTCAGGTGGTGAGATTAAACCTCGTAAAACTGCAGCACATTCACAACCTTTTATGTCATCGGTATTTGATTCTGTCATATTGAATTTTTTCTCGGCATCGTATTGAGAATATTCATCTTTGATTTTCAATGCAGAGTTTTTTACATATCCTAAACCTCGCCAAGCAAAGGTGCCTCTTAAATCTAAGTATTTTGCCACTAATTGTTGGGCTTTTTTATTGCCCTCTTTTTTGACAACTCTGGTATATTCGTTTTCAACCTCGCATCTGCCCTCATTCAACTGGCGGATAATCATCAAAGTAGATTGCATTACATCCAAAGGTTCAAAACCTGCGATAACGATAGGTTTATGATATTTTTTGGGAACAAATTCATAGGGAGTTGTGCCAATGATGGAACTGACATGAGAGGGGCCTAAGAAGCCATCAATCATAACAGGTGTCTCGCCCTTTTCAACTTTCATATCCAAAATGCTTTGCATCGCCGAGGGCGTTAAAACATGATTGCAATAAATGCTTAGATTTTTAATTTTTAACTGCTTTGCCATCTTTATTAAAACCGCTGTTGGTGGAGTTGTTGTCTCAAACCCTATACCAAAAAACACCACCTCTTTATTGGGATTTTCGGTGGCAATTTTTAGAGCATCCATGGCAGAATAAACCATTTTTATATCAAACCCTGCCGCTTTTATTTTCATCAAAGAGTTTTTATCAGAACCCGGCACTCGTAACATATCACCATAGGTGCAAAGGATTACATTCTCTTGTTTGATTAAATCAATAATGCTATCCAAACGATTGATAGGCAAAACACAAACAGGGCAACCAGGGCCGTGAATATATTTAACATTATCAGGCATTAAGTTTTGTACCCCATAGCGAAAAATAGCATGGGTATGACCGCCACAAAACTCCATAATATTATATTGCCGATCTTGGCACTCTTTTTTAATATTTGCTGTTATAACCTTGGCAAGTTTATTATCTCTGAACTCTTCTATGTATTTCATATTGAAGTCTCGGCGAATAGATCAAGAGTTTTTTTAGCATCAGATTCTGATAATTTGCTAAGGGCAAAACCAACATGCACTAAAACAAAATCATCTTTTTTTATGTCCTCTACCAAAGATAAAGATATATCTTTTTTAACATCACCGATTGCCACCGTGGCAGTTTGATTGTCATCATAAATTTTGATAACTTTTGCAGGAATCGCCAAACACATAATTTATATCTCCTCTGTTTTTTTTGAAATCTCTAACCACTGATACCACAAATCCATGCTCTCGCCGGTGGTGGCTGAAACTTGGATAATTTTCATCTTGGGGTTGATTTTATTGACATATTGATAGACTTTATCAAGTGAATAGTCCAAATGGGGTAACAAATCAATTTTGTTTAATAACATTAAATCAGAGTCGGCAAACATATCAGGATATTTTATCGGTTTATCCTCGCCTTCTGTCACAGATAAAATGACAACTCTTTTTGCCTCGCCCAGATCAAAGCTGGCAGGACAGACTAAATTGCCAACATTTTCAATAAAAAGATAAGAATCTTTTTCAGGTTTTAATCTCTCTAAACTATGTCCTACCATATGAGCATCCAAATGACAACCTTTGCCAGTATTGATTTGCACCGCAGGGCAACCTGTTTTTTGAATGCGTTTGGCATCATTATCTGTTTGCTGATCACCCTCAATTACGGATAATTTATATTTATTTTTTAAATCATCTAATGTTTTGCACAACAACGAGGTTTTACCAGAACCAGGGGACGACACCAGATTTAAAGCAAATATTTTATGCTCTTTAAAAAATACTCGGTTTTGATTAGCATATTGATTATTTTTCTCTAATATATCCGTCTCAATCTGCACAATTCTTTTGTTTGAAGTGGTATGAGTATGGCTGTGATGATTATGATCTTCGCCATCAATTTTAACCTCGCCCTCGCCACATCCGCAAGTTGCACACATATTATTCTACCTCCAATTCTTTAATTTTCATTTCATCTCCTGATACAATTTGTAATTGATAACTACCACAATCGGGGCATTTATCAAATTTTTGTTTAACTTTAACCTTTTTAGCACATTTCATACACCATGCCAGCCCCTCTTTTTTGATGATAGTGAGTTTTGCCTTATCGGCGATTGAATCTCGCATCACCGCAGCAAAGCAAAATTTCATCGCTTCGATTTCCACCCCAGATAGATTACCAATTTCTAAAAAAATCTGTGATACTTTTTTAAAATTTTGGGCTTTGGCGGAGTCTTCAATAACATCCAAAACCCCTTCACATAATGACATCTCGTGCATGCTATTGGGTTCGATAGAAAGTATAAAAACAACCACAATTTTTATCATGTGCTTCGGTTTTTGACATCACTAAATCAAAAAAAATGCTAATTTGTCCAAAATAATCTATACAAAAATAATACAGTCTATTCTGATAGATAAATTTCCAACTGCTTTTTTCTTTTTGTTGGATAAATTTATTTCCTATTTTTTCATGACGAATAATCTCTATATTACTTTCATCACAAAAAATAGCTCTTTTTAAAATCTCTCTTCTTTTGTCCCAAATTGAGGAATCATGATATTCAAAATAATTCATCTAAATGTCTGCATAATTAAAATGAGCTGGCATAAGGTAATGATTTAATAAATCTTTCCATAAATTCCCAGTCTGGTATATTTTTTTTAGTCGGCAATTTAATATAACTTTCTTTCATTCTGGCTTGGCTTCTTTTTAAGCCATAATTATACCTATACTGCTCTGCATTCAAAATTGTTACCAAAAACATGGCAATATATTTATTCATATCAAATTTCGGTATCAGTTTTTCTACATGGTCACTTGCTGAAAATGAGAATTCTTGATAAGAGCAATATCCTATAACGGCACTATCAATGGTTAAAATATTGCCGCTTTCTGAATAAAAATCATAAAAACCTTTCACTCCATTGTTTGTAGCTTGTGTGGTTACATATGGACATTTACCATTGCCGTATTCGTGTAGTTCTAAAAGTGCAGTTGTTTTGCTTCCTTTAATATCAAAAAGTTGAGTTAGTTTAAATTCCATCCAATTTTTAGTATCTATGTTTATTTTTTCATCAAACAAAGATTTGGCAGAGATAGTTTTTGATTTTTGCCGATAAAAAGATGCCATATGATTGTTTAAATTCATAGGCATTTTTGCAGGAATTAAAATATCTCGCAGAGTTTTATTTGCCTGTCTGCCGTAACTATATCTGTATTTATTTAGACTAATAATTTTTGCATAGTATAACATTTCAATCACATTTAATTTCTTTTTAGGTGACAAGACTAACACATGAAATCCTGTGTAATACTCCAACGGTTGATAAAAAGTAGCCAAAACAGAGCCACCAACAGCCACAGATAAAGTATGGGCAGGATTTGGGTTTATGGCAAATTCTTTTTCAACAAAAGATGCCACCCCATTATTGTTTTCTGTTCTTGACACAAATGTTATAGAATTATAATCTGTGCTTTTGCATGATGATAGGTTTATAAGCTCCAAACTGTTGCCATAATTTACCTCAAAAATATCAGATATTTTTAACAACTCACTCATCGCTTGCCACCTTATTAATAAGTCTATTTTTATGCAAAAATGTTATATAATTCAAAATAGTGTCTTCAAAATCAATATTTTTAATATCAGAATAATCAGTTTTCATATAGGATTCAACTGCCCATTCCATCTCAGCGGTAACTACTTTATTGATGCTAAAACCAGGCTCTTGCTTGTGGTTTGTAAAACTATCAAGCCATCTCTTTTTTATGCCTCCAATTAAATTTTCATTTTTATCTAAGACTTTCCATAATCCATAAGCATCAATCCGACCTTGTCCTTTTCTTTTAACAAAACCATCATCTTTACAATAAGCAAAATAGGTCTCTTTGTAAACAGGATGTGGTCGGTGTGCACTAAAAATCATCACGCAACAAACAACATTGGCTTTTGAATTTACAAACAACTCCCCAGGCATAGATAAAACTGCCTCTAATGTATGTTTTTTTAAAAGCTCTTTTTTTAGATTTAATATTTTGCCGGATTGTGCCAAAGCACTACTCATTGGCACAATGGCGATACAAGTTCCACCATCCACCAAACATTCTAAATTATTTAAAATAAACTCTAACTCATCTGTGTCGGTTTTTTTGTTTGCTTTGTAGGGCGGGTTTAAAAAGCCTACGGTGGGTTTTTTTGCTTTCACCTCTTTTATGACATCCTCATCAAAGCAACTACCGTTGATGATATTAGTTTTGCCGTCTTGATGAATATACATATTTGATACTGCTAGTGCAAAAATATGGGCTTGATATTCAACTCCGATTAACTGCTTTGATTTTATCTGCTGTATTTTTGCCTCATCTCCTGCGGCATCTTTTATCATTCTTTTCATAGCAGAAATTAAAAAACCACCAGTGCCGGTGCAATTATCATAAGCAATTGAGTTTTTATTTACCTGAGCCAAATCTGCAAACAATTCTGTTATGTGTGGCGGCGTTAAAACAATTCCCAAACCTTTATCGCTATTAGCATATCGCAAAAATTCAATATATAATTGCCCTAATACATCAAAATATTTATGTGTTTTAATAAATTGATTGACATTCTCATCAATATCATCAATTATCTCTTTTAAAACCTGTTCTTTTTTTGCCAGCGAGGTATCGGTTTTTATAAAACTAAATTGAATATTAAGGTTGTTAAGTTTTTTGTCGGTGATATTTGCTTGCTCCAATTCATCTGATACAGTTTGAATCAATGAATTTGATAGATTTTCAGCATTTTTGTGGGAAGCATAGGATCTTTTGAAAGCATCATTCTCCAAAGCGATTAAAATTGCACTAATCAGCAACCCTCTTTGACTCTCTAATATTTTATAACTATGTAATTTTTCATTTAATTTTTTGGTAAAAATCAATAAAGCATTATAATCTTGTCTAAATTTTTCAGGGCTTTTTAAATAACCTTGTAGATAACCATCAACATTTAAAAGTTTGTCATCAAAAATCTCACTGGCTTTTTTTTCATTTTTTAGATGCAAAAAATGAGAAACTTTTAATTCTCTTGGGTTTTGTCCGCTAGCAGCGATAGCTAAAACATCAAAATCTTTTGACAGATAAGAGGCATATAACAAAACCCCATCCACGGCATATTTATCATGATTTTGGCTTTGGTGTTTTAAGGTATCAGCCTTACATTCAATCACAATCAATAAGTCAGAATTAGTTTTATAAGAGATGATAAACTCAGGGTAGCCATGACCTGTGCCTTTTTTTGAGGCAGTTTTTAATAGTTTATTGATTTTGGGGTTATCAGATTGTTGCTCTTCAATATCAATCGTATCTGTAAACATTTTAAAATGCTCTCTTACTATGTTTTCTGTTTTTCTCTCATTTGCCATATTTTTATATTTCTTTAAAATTTAATTCATAATCAACACAAGGATCAAGCAGGCATATTAACATATTGATTATTTTTTTTAACTCTTTTTTGTCGCCTTTCAATCCTATTAACATTTTTTGTAAAGATCCTTGTGGGTGAAAATTCCACTCGGTGGGAGCGAGGATTTTATAATTTTTAATCTCATCGTCTTTGATTTTAATACAATGCACTAATTTACCACGAGCTGCTATAATTGTTCCTATGCCGTGGTTTTTATAAATTTTTAAATCTTTTTTGTCGCCGTCATCATCGTTATTGTTGTTAAATAAATTCTCGTTATTTGATGCAATCTGAGTTAGGGTGGCAACAGCTCGATGCAACATAGATTTACCGTGTTCTTTTGAGATGGCAGATAATAATTCGGTTTTGATAATAGTGCAACTTGTGCTTTCATAACACTCGTTATCTATGGTAGGATTTTTTATATAGTCTTTATTGTGGATAATTTCTTTGATAATTTTTTGATTGATGGCGGTCAAAGGCGGGGTTGATGATGATCCTATATTTTGATATTTTTTATCAATAATAAATTTTATCATTTTGGCGGCTATTGTGTTGGTATTGTCAGCCCAGTTTTGTAAATCTTGGATGTTTTTAATTTGCAACCATTCATCGGGCCTTATTTTAAATATATTTTGGGTTAAATGTTGCTCTAATTCTATTTGTAAATCTTTAATTTTACTTTTATCTATGTTGATAGTTTTCGGTGAGATTTTATAAATATCAGTTGTTAAAACCTCTTGAAATTTATGTTGCAACTGCATAATTTGCTGCATTGATTTTATATCTTGGGGAGTTTTTATAAAATCCGCCCAGCTAATAAATATGCGGTGAAGGTGTTCTCTGATGCTCTCCATTTTTACCGAAGAGTTGCGATATTGTTGAATTTTTGGGTCATCTGGCAGATGATAAAAATTTTCAATCGCTTGTAGGCTTGCCGTCTGTTGGGCTTTGCCACAAACACTAAACAACAATGGCAATAAAGATAAAACCTCATCTACTTTTTTGCCGACAAAAATATCAGCGGCATTGGTAATCCTTGATGATTTGATGGCAACATTTTCAACTTGATTATTTTTTGTTGTTATGTTTATTGCAAGTTGATTTTGAACTCTATTATCCACAATTTACACAACTGCTCTTTTGATTATTTTTTCAATATCATTATTAGTGTTGATATATTTTAACTCAATTTTAGGGTATTTGTTTTGAAATACACGAAAAATTTCGTCTGCAAATGAATGACCTATTTTATCAATAGCATCAAAATCTAATACAACAATTTCAAAAACCTCCAATCTTGATAATAGTCTTTTTGCTTGTGAACGAGATATAAAATATTTTAAACCAACAGATACCATTGATACGAGAATACATATTTCAACAATATTCTCTGGCATTTTTTTCAACTCTTTATCAATATAATTTTGCCATATTAGATCTTCTTTTGTGTCTTTAATTAAAAAACTTTTTTTAAATTTCATATTATTTTTTATTTTTTTTAAGAGATTTTTGAATGATATCGGTAATATAGGTAGCAACTTTAAGAGCATTTTTGCCATCTGTGCCGGTGATTGATGGTTGAGTTTTATTTTTAATTGACGATAAAAATTCTTTTGTTTCAATTAAAATTGCATCGTTCGCCTCGTGTTGCTTTTGCTGCGATTTTATTTGTGGTGGGTTGTCATCTGTTTTGTGATAATCAACACTTTGTTTTTCGCCAAAATCCACAACAAGACATCTATTTTCTTGAAAAAATCGCATTTTTCGCTGGTCTTTGGCGCTTATTCTGCTCGCTGTTATGTTGGCTACCGCACCATTTTCAAATTCAATCCGAGCATTTACTATATCAAAACTTGAAGTGAGGACTGCCACTCCATTCGCCGAGATATTTTTTACCCTTGATTTTATGATATGTAAGATAATATCAATATCGTGAATCATCAAATCTAATACGACATTAACATCCGCACCACGAGGATTAAAACGGGCAAGACGATGAGATTCAATAAAAACTGGTTGATCTAATTTGTCAATAATCGCCACTAAGGCTGAATTAAATCTCTCTAAAAAACCCACCTGCAAGACAAGATTTTTCTCTTTGGCAATTTTTTCTAATTCTTCGGCTTGGGAGATAGTTGAAGTGATAGGTTTTTCAATAAAACAATGCACTCCTGCATTCAAACAATCTCTGCCAATTTCATAATGGGATAGGGTATCGGCGGCAATACATACGGCATCAACTTTGTCAATTATGTCAAGATGGCTTTTATAAGCGATAGTTTTCAAATCCGTGGCAACTTTTTGGGCTTCATTAAAGTCATAATCCACAACACCAATTAAATCACATTCCGCCAAAGATTTATGTTTTTGGGCGTGAAATGTTCCCAAATATCCTACTCCTATTACTGCGGTTTTAATTTTGTTCATAAAAATATCTTAAATAAAAAAAAGAAATTATACTATGCGACCTTTGCATAATTCAAGCACGATTTATAACAACAATAAAATGCACTTGAATTATGCAAAGGTTTCATTATTTTAAAAATGTCTGAAAATATTTATTGTAAATGTATTTGATAGCATATTTTGTCACGCTTTTATCCTCTTGCAAAATATTTAATTTAACAAACCTATCAATAACTTTTTGTGAGCCGGCACGAGTAAAACCTGTCGCCTCAATAATATTTTTTGTCGTAATTATTGGATTTTCAAATAAATAATTTAATACTTTTGTGCCACTTTGTGCTTCGCGTTTAGAAAGAGAGCCGATTTTTCCCATATCTTCGTCTCTGATTTTTCTTATTTTTTCTGATATTTTAATTGACTGCTTTGCTGTATCAATCACACCATCTAAGAAAAAATCTAACCAATCAAAAATATAACCATCATGATATTTATTTAATTTATTGTAATATGTTTGTTGGTGTTTTTCAAAATAAGACGACAAAAATAAAACAGGCTTTTCTAATATTCTTTTTTTCATCAACAAAAAAGTAATTAGCAACCTACCGACTCTACCATTGCCATCCAAAAATGGGTGAATTGTTTCAAACTGAGCATGAATAAAACCAATTGATATTAAAGGCAGAGTAAGATTATCATTGTGTAAAAATTTTTCTAAATCTCCTAAGCATTGATAAAGCTCGCTATGAGGAACAGGCACAAAGGAGGCATTATCAACAGTTGTGCCACCGATCCAATTTTGAGTTTTTCGAAATTCCCCAGGATCACAAAAATGAGTAGAGCGAGCACCCTCCATTAGTATTTTATGAATCTCACGAATAAATCGTAAAGATAGCGGGAAATCTTCTAATCTTTTTATGCCATACTCCAAAGCTTTAATATAAAATATAATATCATCTGCATCTTTTTGCGAGTTATCAATATTAATTGATGCCTCCAAAGCATCTATCATAGTAGCTTGTGTGCCTTCAATTTTGGATGAAGATGTAGCGTCCTTATAAGCAAACATTTTAATAAAAAAGTTAATATCAGGTAAAGTAAGAGTTGTGCCGTCTAATTTTCCTACCAATCTTTCTGCTTTGCTAGCTTTTAATAAAATATCTTGCGGAATCTCAAACATAGCGATATCAGGGAATTTTACAGGCACAGAGGCAACATAACCTGTTGGCTGGCGGACTTTTTTACAAATATTTATTTTTTTCATTCTAATTGTCATTTTTATTTTAAAAGAAGCATACTAACTTGCAAGTTAGTTGGCGTTCGCAAAAAGATGCATACTAACTTTAAAAATTTTTTTACTATTTTGTGAAATTGTAAAAAAAGTCTCAATAAAAAAAGAAATTATACTATAATTGACAATTTTATTTTGGTTTTTATATGGGAAGTTGTATCGGAGAGTTATTTAAAGTATCTACCTTTGGTGAGAGTCACGGGGTCGCCTTAGGTTGTGTCGTTGATGGTTGTCCGCCGAACCTGCCTCTTGATGAGAATATTATTCAGCCATATTTAAACCGCAGGAAGCCCGGGTTATCAAAATTTGTAACTCAACGCGCCGAAGATGATAGGGTGCAAATTTTATCAGGGGTGTTTGAGGGTAAAACAACCGGCACATCAATTGGAATGATAATCCATAATAAAGATCAAAAATCAGCCGATTATGAAAGCATAAAAAAACAAATTCGTCCAGGGCATGCGGATTATACTTATCTCCAAAAATATGGGGTTCGAGATTATCGCGGTGGTGGCAGGGCATCCGCACGAGAGACTGCGATGCGAGTGGCAGCAGGGGCAATTGCAACAGAATATTTAAAAAATATTGTGGGGATACGTATTTATGGATTTTTATCACAAATTGGCAATATAAAACCTGATAATTTTAACCAAGATTTTATCGGACAAAACCCTTTTAATTGGGCGGATGAGAGCCAAATTGAAAAGATTGAAACCTATTTGAAAAAAATCCGCAAAGCGGGAGACTCTATCGGCGCCCAGGTGACTGTTATTGCCCAAAATATGCCGGTCGGTTTGGGTATGCCTGTTTTTGATAGGTTAGATGCAGATATTGCCAAATCTTTAATGTCAATCAATGCTGCCAAAGCGGTTGAAATAGGGGCAGGCAATAATTGTATTTTACAACAAGGCACACAGCACCGTGATGAAATTGTTGATAATAAATTTACAAGTAATAATGCAGGTGGTGTATTAGGTGGCATCTCCTCCGGGCAAAATATAATCGCTCGTGTAGCTTTTAAACCTACCTCATCTTTGATAATTCCTGCCAAAAGTATTGATATAAATAATAATCCGGTGGAGGTTATAACAAAAGGTCGCCATGATCCCTGTGTTGGTATCAGGGCGGTACCAATTGTCGAGGCGATGCTTGCTATTACTATTATGGATCATTATCTGCGACATATGGCTCAAAATCATAATGTCACCCCTCCTATGAAAAATATTTTGTGACAACAGATAAAATAGCACATTATAAAATATCATCATTTTATTTTTTTTACTTTGCCTTGCTCGGTGCTTTGTTGCCTTATCTGGGGTTGTATTTAAAAAATAATGGTTTTAACTCGTCTGATATAGGCATTTTGTTATCTATTATTGCCTTTACCAAAATAATTTCACCAAATGTAATGGGTTATATCGCTGATAGATATAATATCGTTATGACGATTGTTAGATTGTGTTCCGTTTTAACATTAATAGGTTTTATGTTTTTATTTTTATCACAAACATTTTGGCAATATTTAATTTCACTTTTAATTTTTAGTTTTTTTTGGAACGCCCAGTTATCTCAATTTGAAACCCATACATTGAGTTTTTTAAAAGAAGATAGTCATAAATATAGCCATATCAGAGTATGGGGCTCGGCAGGTTTTGTCGTTGCTGTTATAATCTGTGGCACTGCTTTTACTTTTATTGATATAGATAATTTATTGATAATTTTGATCCTATTGTCCTCCGCTCTTTTATTCAATAGTTTTGTTATTTATGATTTAACCTCCAATCAAACTTTAAATAAATCTCAATCCTTGTGGCAGGTGCTTAAAAAACCTGTGGTTATTTTGATTTTGTTATTGAGTTTTGTGTTGCAAGCTACTCACGGGGTTTATTATTCTTTTTATAGTGAGACCTTTGCATAATTAAATAAAAAATGCTATAATACCAAACATTCTTAACTTTTACAAATTAAATGTTATGTCTTGGAAAAACACCGCACAACACTCATTCGCTGATGCCATGCTGGTTA
>QNFE01000033.1 GCA_003645455.1 Gammaproteobacteria bacterium
TCCTCACAGGTTAACTGGATATATTGTTTCATATAATCACTCCTTAATTTTGATAGGTTAAAAAGTGATTTATTATATCCTTTTAACCTATTGGAGTGTTGCACTTATGATGGGGATCCGCCTGGTATTATACAAAAATATATACGACAATAGGTGACGGATAGAATATTTATAATAGCAGTTTTATTTTATTCTATTTTTATGAACGCAAAACCCACCAACAAAAAATATCCAAAATGGCAAGAAAAGATTTTTAACTGGATACAACAACATAACTTGTTTATCGGTTATCCAGATATTAAACTTAAAAATATAAATGAAGTTGCAAGCATTACAGAGATAGTCCATTCAGTTTATACAGATGTGGCTATTACAAAAGTTTCATATGTTCCAGATGAGATAATGTTATTGCCTAATTTATTTCATATTGATTTAGAGCTTGATAAAAATTGTAAAAATATTGAAGTTATAAGCAAACTTATTAAACTTGAAGAGTTGTCATTAAAAAATTCAAATTTAACCCAACTGCCTATAAATTTTAAAAACATAAAAAACCTTACAAGTTTGGATTTGGCAAACAATAATTTGGACGAATTTTGTTTGGATATTATCAATCAAATCAATATTTGCCGATTAAATTTAAGTCATAATAATCTCAAAAAATGGCATCTAATTCCAGATTCTAACTATTCCCAGATAAGATTAGATAATAACCCATTGACAAAAATAACCACAGATTATTATGACGAAAAAATGGAAGAGTTGGATTTATCAAATTGTCAATTAAAAAATTTACCACAAAATATCCATAATTTATCTAACTTACAAGTTTTACATGTAGAGGGCAATCAGATTGATGTTTTGTCAGCAGGTTTTGCCAAACTTGACAAATTGAAATTTTTGCAAATTGATCAAAGTCCTTTAAAGGATATAATAACATTATCCAAAAATCCTCACTATTTTAGCAACTTAAAAAGCATTACTTTTAACAATATAACCAAGATTGATAAACAGATAAATAAACTGCAACAAGTGGTATCTGTTACGGTTTATAATGACAAAAAGTCATAAGTTGAAAAGTTTGATAAATAGCATTAAATAAACAAAGTGTGTCCATGATAAAAATTTTATCAGATGGCAAGATACGAACAACTGATTTGATAAAATATGGTTATAAAAAATTATTGTTTTGAGTAAAATTTTTATTTGTAAAAAAAACGATAAGGTATAATTGATAATTTTTGCAGGAGAAAAAATGAGCGACAAAATAAATAAAAAACTATTAAAAATATATGAGGATGCTATAAATGAATTATCTCCATCATCAAAGTTTGATGTTCAACCCGCACATCCTTTTTTGCTGTCAATACCAGATGGTTACGAAAGAAAAGTCAAAGTTATGCTTTTTGGAAAAGAGACAAACGGATGGCAAGAAGATCTTAACAATAATCCACAAAAAGCAATGGACAGGTATAAGAGATTTTGGATTGACAAAGAAAGTAAATTTTCAAATAGAGGTCCTTTAATGCAAGTGTTTAATGAGTTTCAAAAAACATTAGGCATGGAGCATGTGAGTTGTATTTGGAACAACATAATCAAAATTGGAAAATATGATAACTCTGGTGAACCACCAAGAGAAATAATTGATTGGCAGCAAAATTGGTTTGAAGTCGTTTTACGAGAGGAATTAAAAATATTAACACCAGATGTTGTAATTTTTTTTACTGGTCCAGATTATGACAAATACATTAAAAAAGCATTCGGAGGTTTTGATGTGCTTCAAGTTATAAACAGAGAAACAAAGCAAATTGCAAAAATAGTTTTTAAGGATAATCAGAATTTTATTGCATACAGAACATATCATCCGGGACATTTAAGACGAAGCGAATTAGAAAAAGAATTTTTAAACTATCTCAAAAAAGAAATATGTAACTCGTTCCACTTTCATGAGACTGTGAAATAACTATTTTTACAGGGCTAAAACAAACTCAAAAAGAAATCTCGTCATGGCACAGGCGGACGGAAAAATGATGTAATATCAAGTATTTAAACCGCCGTGGCAATCTCTTGAGGGATAACGGAAACCCAAAGAGATAACCACGGCAGTTGATTGCACCAGTTCCTCTTTTTTCTCCGTCTGCCTCGTTATGACGGGTTTTTTGTTCAGCAGGCGATTATATTGATGTCAAAATTTATCATTCGCCCAATGAATCATATTTTTTTACATTGTTTGTTGTTTTCTTTATCCATTGAAACCATTTTTTGTTAAAATGTAGATTTGTTATGTGAAGGATTTTCATAAAACAAACGCAGATTTTCTATAATCCATATAATCTTTGCATTTTTGCGGTTTGGTTTTTAAATTCATCGCGTAAAGATTGGGGGTTTATGACCTCTACTTGATGGGCGAAGCCTCTGATATACCATCGCAGTTGCGAACTGTTATGCACTGTGGCAGTAAGTTTAACTCTGCCGTCTGATTGTTTTGCTAATTTTTGGGTGTCGTTCAGTGGCGTTTCATATAAATGATTGGCAGCACCTTTGGTAAAAAGCAATTCAATTTCAAAGTCATCGCCTTCAATAAAATCAAAATGTCCCTCTTGAATATAATTATGCAAGTTAAAATCTGACTTTTGGATTTTTTGATTTTGCAAAGTGGTTTTGGTAAATCGATGCAAAACAAATTGAACTATATTTTTATAATTTTTAACCGTGGCTAATAGATAAATTATCCGGTTGCGAAACACCAAAGCTTGCGGATTGATTTGTTGATATTCTGTTGGTGTGTCGTCTCCTCTTTTTTGGTATAGGGCTGAGATTGTTTTTTGTTGCAATAGGGCATTATAAATTGGTTCAATTATCTCATCTTTT
This sequence comes from Gammaproteobacteria bacterium, assembly GCA_003645455.1. Lineage (GTDB taxonomy): Bacteria > Pseudomonadota > Gammaproteobacteria > QNFE01 > QNFE01 > QNFE01. Next base: position 2,872 of record QNFE01000033.1, read on the forward strand.
AAATCTGGTGTTTGTAGCGGCATCCCCTCGGGCAAAATAGCAATTTTATCTCGCCATATTCCCATATTTTTATTATCTTTTAAAACCTGTTTGGCTTTGTTAAAATGCGGTTGCAAAGCATTGATAACCGCAGGTGGCATCATCTGGTATAAATAAATCTCGGATAAATAAAACGACAGAGCGGTTTTAGGACTCATTGATGGAATATCAATAATTTCAGAATCTGCCCTCCAACTCCAATAATTAGTTGTTTGTATCTTGTCATTAATAAGAGGGAATTTCACTGATAATTGGATTAAATCTCTTTGGATTGTGCGAGCATTGGTAGGTCTGTCGTCACTATCAAAATTCTCACAAATTTCTTTGACTGTTATGTTGTGCGGATGACGAGGAATTTGTTGTAATAACAATAATCGACGAATTGAGGTATCATATGAGTTCATATTATTTTTGAACAATTAGAATAGAGGTATCATAATAACACAAAAAATAATTAAAATTATAAAAAAATAATTAAAAACTTTGTTTTTTATTTTATTTTGTTGTATTATATGCCATTTTTTCAAGGGTCGTTAGCTCAGTCGGTAGAGCAGTGGATTTTTAATCCATTGGTCGGGAGTTCGAATCTCCCACGACCCACCATTATTTATCCTAATATGGGCGATATACAAACCACACAGATTGTCAATTTTTGTAATGATTATTTAAACATAGATAATATTGACGACTATTGCCCTAATGGCTTACAAATCCAAGGCTCACCTAATACCACAAAAATTATTACCGCTGTTTCAGTTTCAGCAAATATAATCTTACAAGCCATCGAGGAGAAAGCACAGACAATCTTAACTCATCATGGTTTTTTTTGGAAAAATGAAGCCCCACAAATTACTGGAATCAAGCGGACACGAATAAAATTATTATTAGAAAATAATATAAATTTATTAACATATCATTTACCTCTTGACATTCATCCTTTAATAGGTAATAATATTAGGTTAGCAAAAACATTAAATCTTGTTAATATCCGGCATAAAAATAAAGGCGGTTTTTATTATGGAGAGTTTGAAAAAGAGATAAGTATGCCAGAATTTAACAAATTTATTGATGACACATTTAAAACTCACAGCATCTATGTAGGAGATAGTGATAAAAAAATTAAAACCGTTGGTCTGTGCACAGGAGCTGGGCAAAATTTTATGCAACAGGCTATCGATTTGAATTTAGATATTTTTATAAGTGGCGAACATAGTGAGAATAATTATTATCTTGCAAATGAAAGCGAGACTAATTTTATCAGCATGGGGCATCATAACAGCGAAAAATATGGCATAATGAAACTTGGAGAATTATTGCAAGATAAATTTTTTATCCAGCATAAATTTCTTGACTCAGTAAATCCTTTTTAACGGAGATTATATTTTGAACGACATTATTAAAAATTTTAGTACCCCTGACAACACCTCAATTATGGAGTTGATTTTGAATGCCAGTTTATTGGTGCAGATGGTAATGTTATTGTTGTTGTTTATGTCAATCATATCATGGGCTTTCGTTTTTCAAAAATGGCGCTATCTTAGCAGATCTAAAAAAATTGCCAATCATTTTGAGGATTCATTTTGGTCAGGTGGCAATGTTACTATTTTATTCCAAAATTTACAATCTCGTAAAAGATCAGCTTTTGGTTTAGAGAAAATATTCGCCGCAGGTTTTAGCGAATTTAGCAAGCTTAAAAATCAAAATTCAAGTTATGACTATATAATTGAGGGCACACAACGAGCGATGAGAATCGCCCTGTCTCGTGAAAGCTCAAATGTAGAACACACTCTACCGTTCTTGGCAACTGTCGCCTCGGTAAGCCCTTATATCGGATTATTCGGCACAGTCTGGGGAATTATGAACTCTTTTAAAGCTTTAAGTGCGAATACAGGTGCTACAATCTCTATGGTTGCCCCTGGAATCGCCGAGGCTTTAATCGCAACTGCCATGGGGCTTTTTGCCGCTATTCCTGCAGTTATAGCCTATAATCGTTTTAGTAGTTCCGCAGATAATTTAATTAGCAGATATGAAAATTTTAGTGAAGAATTTACGAATATTTTAAACCGTCAGTTAAGTTTAAAACAAATTGATAACATTTCATAATTAAAACCATAATCTAATCGTGAAAAAATATAAAGACCAACAATAGAATGAAAAAACGCAAACTACAAGCAGAGATAAATGTCGTGCCATACATAGATGTGATGTTGGTTTTGTTGATTATATTTATGATTACGGCTCCCATGTTAAAAACTGGTATCGAGGTTGACTTACCTAATACCAATGCAGAATCACTAAACCCAATTAAAACCCCACCCATAGTTTTAACCATAGATGTTATGGGTCGTTATAGCATAAACCAAGGTGGCAAAAAAAATAAATACCTCTCCAAAAGGGATTTAATTTTAAGTGTTAAAAATTTGTTGAGCAAAAAACCAGCAGCAGCCGTATATATCAGAGCAGATGAAAATCTACCCTATGGTGATGTTGTCAAAGCTATGGTTGTTTTACAGTTATCCGGAGTTCAAAATGTAAGCATGGTGACAGAGCCACTATCAAATGTTAAGAGATAATTGGTTAGAATATAAAGCAATTATAATCTCGGTAATAGGGCATATTATTGTTTTGGGAATAATAATTTTTGGAATATCGTTCAACAAACCACCGCCAAAATTAACAAGCTTGCAAACAATTAAGGTTAAAATGGTGTCGTCAAAACAATTAAAAAAAAAATACAAGGAAAAGAAAACAAGAGCTCCTAAAAAAAAATCACCAACACCTAATGAAGTGCAACAAAAAGTCCGAGAAAAATTAGCTCAAGAGAATAAAGAAAAAGAAGAGATTGCATTAAAAAAGAAAATGATTGAAATACAAGAGAATAAAGCAAAAGCAAAAAAAAAGAAGGAGGAGTTCAAACTAAAAGAAAGCAAAGAAAAAGAAAAGAAAAAGAAGATAAAAGAGAAGCAGGATAAAAAGAAAGAAAAAGCAAAAAAAAGAAAAAAAGATAGAGCAAAAAGAAAGAAAAAAAGAGAACAAAATAGAGCCAAAAAAGAATTACAAAAGAAAATTGCCAAGGAAGAGAAGCAGGAGAATAATGAAAAACCTACCAGAACAAGAGCACAAAACAGAAAAATGGAATTATTAAAACATCAATATAAAACATCCATTACTCAACAGGTGCAAAGAAGATGGTTGCAGCCTGCTAATATGAGTCCCGATTCTTTTTGTGAGGTTATGGTGACTCAACTGCCATCAGGCGATGTGCAGGATATTGAAATTATCCAATGCAATGCAGATGATATTTTTATCCGCTCCGTTGAGCAGGCAATTTTAAAAGCATCACCATTGCCATTGCCTAAAAAACAGTCGTTATTTGACCCTGAAATTCGTTTTACTTTTAAACCACAACCATAGGAACCCATATATGAAAATCTTACTTAAAAAAATATTTTATGTTGTATTTTTATCACTAATTGTATCTAATACCTATAGTGTTCTACATATCGAAATTACCCAAGGAGTCAAAGGTGCTATACCTATAATTATCCCATCTTTTAGTTATAGTGGAGCATCAGATTCCCCTTTAAATGTTGCCAAAATAATTAAATTAGATTTATTGAGGTCTGGAAAATTTACCCCTTCAAAAAAAAGCTATAAAGATGCCACAAGTAGCGGATCCATAGATTTTGATTTCTTACAACAAAAAGAAAAAGATTACCTCGTAAAAGGAAATATTAAAAATATAAGCCCCGGTAACTACAAGTTATCTTTTGTTTTGTATGATGTTTTTAAAAAAAAGAAAATGATGAGTTATAGTGTCAAAAGTAATCAAAAAAAATTAAGAATGACGGTGCATAATTTATCAGATATAATATTCAAAAAAATAACTGGCATTGATGGTTCATTTTCAGCAAAAATTGCTTATGTATCAGCCCAAAAAACAAAATCAGGGAAAAAAATATATTCATTACAGGTGGCTGAATCAGATGGACATAACCCAAAAAGCATCCTGACATCAAAATTTCCTCTTATGTCGCCATCATGGTCACACGATGGCAGAAGTTTAGTATATGTCTCATTTTTAGGACGCAAAGCAAATATATTCAAGCAAACTCTTGCCACAGGAGCTCGCCAAAAACTTGCCTCATATCGTGGCATAAACGGCGCTCCTGAATTATCTCCTGATGGCACAAAATTAGTTTTAACTCTATCATTTAAGGGGAATCCTGATATTTATCTGTTAAATTTGGGAACAAAAAAATTAAAACAGATAACAAAGTCTTTGAGCATTGATACCGAACCTGTTTGGATGCCAGATGGAAAAAGCATTATGTTTACATCAGATAGAAGTGGCGGACCACAGATCTATGAGATGTTTGTCTCAGGTGGCAGGGCAATCCGTAAAACATTTGAAGGAGGTTATAATGCGAGCCCCAATATATCTCCTGATGGCAAAAAAATGACATTCGTAACCCGTTCTAATCGTAAATTCAGAGTAGCAGTTATGGATCTTTCAAATGATAATATTAGAATATTGACTCCTGGTCCTATGGACGAATCTCCATCTTTCTCACCAAATGGCACCATGATAATCTATGCTGCCTCCAAAGGTTATAAGGGCGTATTAGGAGCCGTATCAGAGGATGGCAGAATGCGCCAAAGATTAAGCCTCAGTATCGGTGATGTTCGTGAGCCTGTTTGGTCACATATAAAATAAGAAGAGACCTTTGCATAATTCAAGCACAGTTTATAACAACAATAAAATGCACCTATTTTATTAAAAAATTCGTCAAATAGCAAGCTATTTTCCTCTTTTTTTAATAAAATATGCACTATTTTCTTATTATTCTAAACCGCACTTGAATTATGCAAAGGTCTCAAGAAAGAAAAAGGAGAAAATAGTATGGGATTTAAATGCGGAATCGTAGGTTTGCCAAATGTTGGCAAATCTACAATATTCAAAACTCTTACAAAAAATGACATAGCAGCGGAAAATTATCCATTTTGCACGATTGATCCTAACATAGGAATTGTTGAAATTCCAGATGAGAGGTTAGAAAGAATTGCAAAAATAAGTCAGTCTAAAAAAATAATTCCCACCACTATGGAATTTGTCGATATCGCAGGCCTGGTCGCAGGTGCCTCCAAGGGTGAAGGATTAGGCAATAAATTTTTATCCAATATCCGTGAAACAGATGCAATAGCTCATGTTGTTCGTTGCTTTGTTGATGACAATATCATTCATGTCAATAATAAAATTGATCCATTGTCCGACATAGATACAATCAATACCGAGTTATTATTAGCAGACTTAGAGACCGTTGATAAGGCAATTTTTAAAACCCAAAAACTTGCCAAAAGTGGCGACAAGCAGGCCATAGCAAGATTAAATACTCTGCAACAAATAGCAAACCACTTAGATAACAATAAACCTGTCCGCACATTTGATTTGGATGAAAATAGTGTTGAGCATATTCAAGGATTATTTTTACTAAGTTGCAAACCTGTAATGTATATAGCAAATGTCGCAGAAGACGGTTTAAATAATAATCCACTTTTGGAGCAAGTGCAAAAATTAGCCCAAGCTGAAAAAGCACAGGTTGTGCCAATTTGTGCCAATGCCGAAGCAGATCTAATTGATCTATCAGGTAATGATTTGCAAGAATTTTTAGATGAGCTTGGCATCAAAGAATCAGGCTTAAATCAAGTCATAAAAGCAGGGTATAAATTATTAAAATTGCAAACTTTTTTTACCGCAGGCCCACAAGAGGCAAGGGCATGGACAGCATTAATCGGAGCCTGTGCTCCTGCCGCCGCAGGTGTCATCCACACAGATTTTGAAAAAGGCTTTATCCGAGCAGAAGTTATCCATTATGAAGATTTTATTGATAATAACGGCGAGACGGGTGCCCGCGAGGCAGGAGTATGGCATCTTGAGGGCAAAACCTATGTGATGCAAGATGGTGATGTCTGTCATTTTAGGTTCAATGTTTAAATTAAACGGCAATATGAAAAAATTTATTTTCAATTTTAAAACTAAAACAGGAAGCGATAGAAAAATAACAATCGGCAAAAACTCCATCTCAAAATCAATTCAATCAGGCACAATTATGAAATCAAAAGCGGGTTTTTTTGTATTCATATTTTTTTTGGTGCATATGTTGATGTTTGGAGGATCTGGTTTTGCCTTAGCCTACGCAACAGATTCGCCATATTTATTTGCCCTTATGCACGGTGGTATCGCTATTTTAGTTTATATTATTTTTTATTTGGTTATTTTTGGGATTGATGCCATAAAATGGATGGTGATAAATTCAATTTTTGGCATATTGCAAACACATGAAATTATCAACCTAATCGGCACGACCTTCATAAATAATTATAATTTTTTTTCCTATCCATTTTATCGTCATATAATTCCTGCCACCTACATTATTCTTTATATGTTTCTAATCCGTCAATTTATAAATTACATTTTAAAATCGCATAAAAACAAAAACAGAGAAAAGTATGCCAACTGGTTTTTTATCGTTATAAACTTGATTTTTATTTTACTGCTCGGTGACACAACTAATCTATTTTTATCCCTCTAATTGAGTTCAAAAAAAATGCCACTGATAATCCCGAGGATGAAAACAACATCAGCATTACCAAAATTTGATACCGAGCGGCAACAAGTGGATCTGACCCTGATAAAACAGCACCGCTCATCATTCCAGGGATAGATACTAAACCCACGGCAAAAAATGAATTTGTAATAGGTATTAAAGAGGCTTTATAGGCATTATTACGAGCCTTAATATAGGATAGATTATTTTTTATATCACTGAAAAATCTATCTGATGCCAGCGATATAGCACTCATTGAATTGGCAAAAATCATCCCAGACAATGGGATTGTGTATCGAGGCTGATACCAAGGATCAAGATCCAATACAAAAGTAAAAATAATTACTATGGTGATACCGCTACCGACAACTAATGCTATAAAACTTTTAAACAGCAATATTCGACGAATTACCGGATTATAGTTAAGTGATATCCAGCTGGCGATAAATAACATCAACAACAAAACAACTAAGACCTCATAACTGTGCTGCAAACCAAACAAAAACATTAAAATATAACCTACCAATATTAATTGAGTTATCATTCTTAGTAGTGCATATAAACTTTTTTTGTAATCAGTTCCCCATAAAAATTGTATACCTATTACGGATAAAAACGGTATTAACATAATTGACAAACTTACAATTGATATATCGTTCATGACAATCTGATTCTTAGTGAATTTAAAACTACACTTACCGAACTAAAACTCATAGCAATAGCTGCAATAGCAGGTTTTAATGTAAGACCAGTGAATGGATATAACAATCCTGCGGCTATGGGTATGGATATAATGTTATAAAAAAAAGCCCAAAAAAGATTTTGTTTGATTGTTTTCATAGTGAGTTTTGAAATTTTAAAGGCAGCATAGATTGTTGATAAATCGTTATTCATAAGCACAATATCACCTGCATCAGAGCTTATATCAGACCCCGCATGAAAAGCTACTCCTATATCTGCCTGTTTTATTGACAAAGCATCGTTTATACCGTCTCCTACAAACATCAACTTACCATTTTTTTGTAGTTGCTTGATTTTTTCATATTTTTCAGCCGGCAATAATTCGCCATAATATTTGTCAATACCAATTTTGTCTGCCACAAATTTACAAGTTCTTTCATTATCTCCACTTAGCATAATAGTTGTTATGTTATTTTTTTTGAAGTCGTTGATAAGTTTTACAGCATCATCTTTTAAAGAATCTCCCAAAGAAAAAACTGCCACCGTATTTTTATCCACTCCTACAAAAATAACACTTTGCCCTATTTTTGTTTGTTTTTCATAAAAATCTTGATATTTTTTGTCAATCTGTATTTTACTCTCTGTGATAAGTAACAGGTTTCCTATGGTAATTTTTTTGTTATCAATAATTCCACTTATGCCCTTGCCTACTATGGTTTTATTCGCAGACACTTGGCAAGTATTTTTTATGTTTTTATCAAGGCAAAATTGACAAATCGCATAGGATATTGGATGCTCACTGACAGATTGCAAAGCATAGATAAATTGCAAATCTTCATTTTCATATATTGCCCGATTAACTCTTATCAAAGCCCGAGTAATTGTTCCTGTTTTATCAAAAACTGCATATTTTATGTTTTTAATATTTTCAATGCTGGCAGGATTTTTTATCAAAATTCCTGATTTAGCAGCGTTTGATATTCCAGATACAATAGCAATAGGAGTCGCAAGACCTATGGCACAAGGACAAGAGATAATTAAAACACTAACAAATGAAAGAATCGCCATCATATAGTTTTGCGCAAAAATCATCCAAATTAAAGCAGATAGAGTTGCAATAATTATCACAGTTGGCACAAATATATTAGCAATTTTATCCGCTAAGCGAGCAATCGGCATTTTTTTGCTTTGGGCTTGCTCTAAGAGCTTGATGATTTTTGCCAGAGTTGTATCAGTTGGCAGAGTATTAACTACAACTTTGATGGGGTTTAGTAGATTTATAGTTCCTGCTTTTATTTTTGAACCTACTGTGGCATACACACTCATAGCCTCACCTGTTAGGGTGGATTCATCAATTTGAGTTGAGCCATCATAAATGGTTGCATCTGATACAATTGTTTGTCCACTTTTAATAAGCAATTTATCGTTTATTTTTAAGTTCGATGTTTTAATTTCTAGGTAATTATTTTTCTCTGTTAAAATATGAGCATAATCAGGAGTAACACTCATCATTTTTTGTAAAAAGTTAGAGGTTTTATTTTTTGATCTATCCTCTAACACTCTGCCGAGTAAAATAAAAGTTATAATTACTACTATTCCTTCAAAATACATAAAACGCATATTTTCAGGAAAAAAATCCATAAAAAACAACGTCATACTTGAATAAATATATGAAACACTGACTCCCATAGCCACCAAAACATTCATATCCGTATTTTTGTGCATTAAGGATTTATAAGCTAGGATATAAAATCTTTTACCAGAATAAAATAAAATAAAAGTAACCAGAACAAAAATTATATATATTTTATAGGGTGATTGATACAAAAAAGATAACCCATAGATAATAATTGTAAAAATTGCCGAGACAGCAAAAGAATTGAATAATTTTTGAGAGGATTTTTGTTTGTTTTGCTGTAAGGCTTGTTTGTCCTCTTCAACACCAAAACCTAAATCTGTTATTTTTTTAATAAGTTCTTGATGTTGTATCTTGCTCTCATCTATAACAAAATCTCCGCTATTGTTAGCAAAGCTCACCTGGGATGATTCTATGCCGTCCACTCTATTTTTTAATTTTTCAATCGCATTTGAGCAGTTGACGCAACTCATACCAGATATCTTTAAATTTATTTTTTTCATTTTTAGGTCTTGCCGTATTTTTTAGATTTTGCTATTTACCCAATAACAGCAAAACCAAGTGATTCCATTTGCTCTTTAAAATTTTTCTCTTGTCCTTTATTTTTGATATATACAGTCACCTCAACAGGTTTTTTATCCAAATCAACCTCAATAGCTCCAAACTTTTGCCATAAAGAATTTTTAATAATATTAACACAACTATTGCAGTTTATATTTTCCGCTTTAAATGTTTTTTTCATATTTTTTGTCATAGAGTTAAAAAACAATAATTATAACAAGAAAAATATTATTTATAGTAGCTATTTATATTGAGACCTTTGCATGAATTAAGTGCTGTCTGTGGATTAGTTATGTTTTTAATCTCTAAATGACTTTAAAAATGGCACTGTAAGAGTTCTCTTATCATTTATTGTTTTTTGGGATATTTTTTTAATCAGCTCTAATATATTTTTTATATCACGAGAAAAATAGTTATTTATATAGGTTAGAACCTCATCTTGCACCCTAATTCCTAATCTATCTAATTTAAATCTAATAAAATCATTCATCTGGTTTGGTTTGATATTTTTTAAATGCAACTGCAAACCCCAGTTAAGCCTCGACTTTAAATCTGGCAATATATCAACGAATTGATTTGGTTTTTTATGACAACTTATAACAATCTTGGCAGTTTTTTTTGTTATAATACGATTTATTAAATCAAATAATTGTTGTTGTTTTATTTTATTTTTGTCGTAAGCCTCAATATTTTCAAGACAAATTAAATCAATGGCATCTAATTGTTTTAATTGCAATCTGTTATCATAGGCTGAAAACAATAATGCAGTTTTGCCTTCATTAGTAAATTGCTGACATAGTGATGAACATAACAAGCTTTTACCGCTTAATTTATCTCCAAAAAGATAAAATATTTGGGTCGTTGATTGTTCAATATTTTGCAAAGAGTCAAGCACAAATTTATTACTGCTATTTTGAGGAATAAAAAAGTCCGCAAAACTTTGATTTTTATTTAACTTTAAAGGCAGTTGCATGTTGTTATAACAATAATAAAAAATATGCAAATTATAAACAATCTATGAAAAAAAATACAACTCAATGGCAAAATTTATTTTTTGAAAGACATCTTTTGTTGTATAGGTTGTTGTGGATTTTACTATTTCCACTAATATTATCTTGGACAATTTATATTGCTATTAAAAATGGAGGAGTTGTATATTTTAAACAAAGATTCGGTTTTGGGGTTAAAACATATGCCAAAAATAATCATAATATATGGTTTCATGCTGCCTCTGTCGGCGAATGTAATGCTCTTATGCCATTACTTCAAAAATTCTCTAAAAAAAATAACATTATCCTAACTTGCAATACCCCTACGGCATATAATCTGATGCAACAAAAATTAAAAAATATTGGAGTTTGTTATTATCTGCCATTAGATTTAATCGGTCCGTTAGAGAGTTTTATCAAAAAAATACAGCCCACAATTTGCATCATTTTTGAAACAGAAATATGGGGTAATTTAAGTGCCGTGCTTAATCGTAAAAATATAAAATATATCTATATCAATGGCAGATTATCCAAAAAAACGATCAATGCAAATTTTATTATCAAACAAAGTTATCAATATTCCCTGCAAAATTGTCATTATATTTTTTGTCGCAATAACGAGGATTTAAAAAACTTTATCAAACTTGGTAGCCCAAAAAACAACACCAAAGTTATGGGGAATTTAAAATATGGTTTTGTCGCCAAAAAAGATAATTTAACAGAGATAAAATTTAACAAACCTGTAATCGCTTTTGTCTCCACCCATGAGGATGAGGAGTTGCAACTTGGCAAAATCTGGCAACAAAATCCTGATTTACACAAATATTTATTATTGATAGCGCCTCGTTATCCACACAGAGCAGACTCAATCCAGACCCAATTAAATAACTTTGATCTCAATCTCAAAACTCGCTCAAAAAATGAAAAAATTGCCGAAAATACCCATATTTATCTTGCCGACACCTTAGGAGAGTTAGCGAATTGGTTTCATTATGCCAAAATAATTATAATCGGCGGGTCTTTTATAACAACCCGAGGAGGACAAAACTTTACCGAGGCGGCGGGTTTTAATAAGCCGATTATATGTGGTCCATATATGGCAAATTTTACCGAAGATGTTAATTTTTTCAAATCCCAAAATGCCATCATTCAATGTAGTAATATTACAGATATAACAAACATAATCAAAAACTACGAACAGAATAATAAAGTTTTTAAAACAATAGGACAAAATGCTTATAAAATTATGCAAGATAATCGCCACATTATTGATGAATATTATCAAGCCATTCAATCAATTTGTTAATCTTTTTGTAAAATATGATTCTTATAATCGGTGATGCCACCAAAAAAAATTAAGACTTAAATTCAGTGATGAATTTTTGAAAACCTGCGGTATTGAACCAGTAATTGTTTGTATTTTTCATAAGAGAAGTTACAATACTTTTTTGTTGTTTGGTTGTTTTATCTTCTTTGGTTAATGTGGCAGGTTTTAATAACTGTTTATCAGTTATGTTTAGAAGCCTGTTTGACAAAACTCCATCCAAGAACGCCCCATATAAAATATTTTTTTTATTTGTTGGTGTTTGAATTATATTTATCAGTTCATGTAGCTGTTTATCTTGACTGCCACCTGTTTCTTTGAGATGTTTGGCTTCTATAAAAATTATTTGTTTTTTGTTTTTGATGATAATATCCAATAATTTTCCTTGATTTTTTAAATCTAAGTCTATATTTAATTCTTTTTTGATATTTTTTAAATTAAAGGTAGCTGTATTGAATTTTGCAATAATATTGATTCCCTCATGCAACTCTTGCCATGTAAACACTTCTTTAAAATTTTTATTTAAAGCTATATCAATAATTTTATTTTCTCCTATATGCCCTTTTGCTCTGGATGAACCTTTATCGATTAAAGCCTGTATCCATCCACATGGGGTGTGTTCACTAATTGGACGACAATCTATATATAGGTGAACAATCTGTTTAAATTGTTTTACATTATCTCCAATTATTTTTAAAGTAGTATCGCAAGCATTGACAAAACAATTGAACTCACTTTTTTGAGAAAAAATATTTTTAGACAGAACAAATAAATCTAAATATAAACTATCATCTACTATTTTCTTTTTATTTCTTAAAACTTTTATGGTTATTATAAGTTCTTTGAGTTTTTTAGTGTATTCTCTATAAGTTTCCAAATCTTTATCTAAATTTAAAAATAAGTATCGGCTATCAAATACTTGCTCTTTATTCTCAATAGACGTTTTAAAATAATTTATGTTGTTTGTAATCATTTTTTATTTTAATTTCGGTTAAATAAATATAGTTCAATAATTTGTAAGCAAAATTAAATGAAATTCTTTTGCGATTATTGTCTCTAAAATTTGTCATAAATAGTGAAAAAAACTCATCTCTTTTTTGTTGTATTATTCTATTAAAATGCTTAATCATAATTTCTTGCTCATGGATGCTTACATACTTTGGCAACAAAAGGTAAATCTGATTGCGTGATGTTTTTTTGCTTACCAGAGCGTCCACATTATGTTGGCGAATATCTTCCGTGCAAATTTGACCGGTTTTACTGCCAGTATCTATGGCTTTTAATAGAATTATATTATTTTTTATCATGCTTGCGATTTTTTTGTGTGTCAAAAAAATAGTTTTTTTGTTTAGATGGTTGATAGCAATTTTTATAGAATGTTTGCCAATTTGCATATCTTTTTGCTCCAATCTTTTAATGTTAAGTTGGTTTTTATATGAGCCAATTTTTTGTAAAAACTCCCCACCTACTTGATAATTATACTTTTTATAAAGATTTATTTTTTGTTTCTTTTGTTGAGGATAAATATTGAAATCTACTTGCATTTTAGTTGTTGGAATGATATTTTTTTGATAATAAAAAACCATTACATTATAAGAGGTGTCACGAAAAACCTGATGAGTGAAATAATTAACTTTAATGATTGAAAACTTTGTTAAGAATATATTTCTAATATATTTGGCATTTTGTGATGATAAAAAATTAATCGGCACAATAACAATACCAGCATCGCTATCCATTATCGCCTCTAATGACAAGTGATACAAATCTGTATGACAACTATTTTTTAACAAGCTATTGTTGCTGAGTTTATTTTGATAAAGATAGGGCGGATTCGTTAAAACAAACTTATATTTTTTAGGATAAAGTATGGAGTCATTGAATTGTATATTGTTGCTTGCCAAAGTTGCATCAATGTCAAAACCTGTTATGCTACAAGCTTGGTGTTTATTTGCCCATTTTAATAAATCACCATTCCCGGCAAATGGATCAGTTATATTTTTATTCTTGACAATATCTTCAAAACCTGATAAAATATAATCTGTATTTGTCGTAAAAAATTGCCCCAGCTGTATTTTATTTATCATGTTAAAAAACCAACTTTAAGTTTTTGTCAATTTTTCTTATAACATCTTTGAAAAGCTCTGTAATATCATTCAAGGACTTTTCATCAAAAGCCTCAAAACGCAAAACTATCGCAGGGGTGGTGTTGGAGGCACGACACAAACCCCAGCTGTTTTCAAAGTCTGCACGCAAGCCATCAATTGTCGTAATGCGAGCATTATCGGCTTTAAATTCGGCTTTAAACCTATCAACAAATTTAAAATTGTCCCCCTCATTTTTAAAATTTATAACAATCTCTGGGCTATTGAAACTATTAGGCAAATTCGCAAAAATACTCTGGCTATTTTTATCTTGGGCGGATATTATCTCTAATAATCGAGAGCCCGCATATAAAGCATCATCAAAACCGAACCAGCGATGTTTGAAAAAAATATGCCCTGACATCTCGCCACCGAGCAGGGCTTTGGTTTCTATCATTTTGTTTTTGATAAATGAATGTCCTGTTTTTGACATTATGCCAACCCCACCTGCTTTTTCTATCTCTTGGGGTAATAAAACCGAACATTTTACATCATAAATTATTTTGGCTTTGGGGTGGTTTTTTATAACATCACGGCTAAATAAAATCATCTGCCGATCAGGCCAGATTATGTTGCCGCCACTATCTATAACTCCCAATCTGTCGCCATCACCATCAAACGCCAAGCCTAAATCTAATTTCTGCTCTTTGACGGTTTTTATTAAATCAGTCAAATTTTCAGGTTTGGAGGGATCCGGATGATGGTTGGGAAAATTGCCATCGGTTTGGCAAAATAATTTTTGAACTTTACAACCTAATTTTTCAAATAACTCTGGGGCAATTTCAGAGGCGACTCCATTGCCACAATCAATAGCAATTTTCAAAGGTTTTGATAATTTTATATCACAGGTTATTTTGTTGATATATTCTGGTTTTAAATCTTGCTCTTTATATTTGCCTGCTCCATCGATAGAATTATTTTGGCAAATTATATGATATAAATCCATTATCAAATCACCATATAAAGTTTTGCCGTTTAACATCATTTTCAAACCATTATATGCAGGTGGATTATGCGAGCCTGTAATCATAATCCCTGTACCTGTTTTAAAATAAAAAGTCGCAAAATATAACACTGGAGTTGGTTGCATGCCTATATCTATGACATCAACTCCGCCATCATTCAAGCCTTTTGTCAAACTTGCACTTAAATTTTTGCCAGATAATCTGCCATCACGGGCAATTATAACCTGCTCTATCTTTTCATCAAAACATTTTTTAGCAAATGCTCTGCCGATTAAATACACAGCATCGGCGGTTAAATGTTCGTCCACGACTCCGCGAATGTCATAAGCACGGAAAATACTTCTTTCAATTTTATTATTCATAATTTTTTATTTAAAATGTGTAAATACTCAAAAGTTTTGTCAGCTTTATGTTGTCTGTTAGTGTCTTTATCGGCCTTGAATCTTTGGTATTCTTTTTGGACCAAATTATATTTGCCATATTTTTGCATGATATTTTTAATACAATTTTCACTCATCAAACCCTCATTATTATAACTTAAAAATATATGTTTAAAGTTGGCATTTTTTATTAAATCCTCAAAACTATTTTTAACCTGTGTTTTTTGACAATATTTTGAGCGATTATAATCATCAAGACCTGTTTTACCAGATGGTATAAAATCATCATATTTGGCAATAGTATTTAACAGATGATAATTTGCTCCATATTGACGATGATTATATGGTGGGTCAAGATATAAAATATCACCTGTTATTTTTTTTATTAAATCGTTGCTGTCCTCATTAAAAACCTGATGAGAGTTATCATTTACCAAAAACTCCGCAGAACACAAAACCATTGTTTTTTGGGCTGATTTTTTAAGATGTTTTAAATATGCCCCATACACAGAGGCAGTATTAGCCACCTTATCGGCAGCCTCCAACAAAGAGGTTAGCAAAAAATAATATAAGTTTGAATTTATCTTTTTATCATCTTGCCATTGTTTTATTTTTGCTCTAACGTTATCTATTTTTTCGCCATTTTCATCACTAAAATACTGCCGTCCGCTACCGCTCCCCATACAATAATTTTTAAAAATAAAGCCATCATCAATCAATGGCAAGTTATTTAATTTATCAATAAAAACAAGTTTATCTGTTATGTTTTTATGGTTTTGGATATAGTTTTTATTCAAAACATAACTATAAAATTCCAAATCATTTGAGATTACCTGTTTAACCTCTTTTTTAAAAACTCTACCGACAATCCCTGTGCCTGCAAACATATCACAAAATACTTTTTGCGACAGATCATCCCCTGCAACCTTTTTAATCTCCTGTTGCAACCAAGATGATAATTTTAATTTTGAGCCGATGTAGTTCATTTATGTTATTGCATCTGGGCTAATATAATCTTTTCATCATACAAACTTTTATTGTTTGAATTGAATTCATATTTTAAATCCAATTCCAATTGCGATAGATCTAATATTTTCCAACTTTTAACTTTAAATAAATGTTTGTTTTTAATTGTTTTGTTTATATAAACTTCAAATGATATGCCAAAATGATGAGCATCTTGGGTAATTTTAAAGTTGCTTGATGGAGATAAGAAAAAACTTCTATGAGTTGTTTGTATGTTTTTAATGTTATATGTTTTACACTCTAAGTAATTTAATCTTTTAAATTCATCAATAAATTCAATGTCAGGATATCCAGTTGATTTTTTTATACCTGTTTTCGTTGTGGGAGTTTGAGCCATCAATCTATAGTGATCCAGTGATTTTTTTACAAAAGTCTCTATATCGTTACCTACTTCATTTGGACGTAGTCTTAATATACCCTCTGCATTGATGTTTTTCATACTCTTTTTTGCTACCTTTTTTAACAAATCTAAAACTTGAATATCTTTTTTATTTTTTGCATCAAAAGCTGTCGCTTTATAACCTGATAAACCTTCAATTACTGCACTAAAAGACAAGCCTTTTAATGGCTTTAACATTTGTGATATTACTCCTTTGAGTTCGTCTGATGTGTTTTTATTCATTTTTGAAACAACACAATTTTATTAGAATTTATGCCTTTTTTATTATTCTTAACTCCCCACAAATTTGAGGTTTTGGTAAAGTTTTGAGTATTTATTATAATCCCTATGAGATCAAACCCAGAGTTCAAACCTAATGGAGCAACATATTCATCTAACTTAATTTTACCTTGTTTTACATCGCCTACCTCAAATGCTACATATCCTTGTTTTTTTGTTATCCTATATAATTCATCAAAAACATTTTGCATAACCGCCGTCCATTTATCAATTGTTTTTGCCATGGTTATTTTTTTGCCTATTTTTTTGGTGTCTAATCCATTAAACCAGCCTCGCAGCCAATTATCCGTTTCATACTGCACGACATCTAAAAACGGAGGGGAGGTGACAGTAAGCGAGACTGAATTATTTTTTATTTTTTTGGTGTCGCTTGCATCTTGATTTAAAAAAAATGCGGTTTTATGTATGTTCTTTAAGGTCTGTTTTTGTTGTGGTGATATATTTTTAATTAGGCTTATGGTTTTTCTTTTTATTAACTCTTTGACATTTCTATACTCTGGTTGCTGTTTCATTTTTTGATTTATTTTAATTTGTCTGTTTGGTAAAACTGCCTGATTAGGTGGCATAGTCCATACTGAAAAAAAGCCTTTTGAATGCCCTGTTAATCTATTTGTTGCTACCATTCTAATCCATTTGTCAATGTTTGTTAGTTGCCCTGTTTTTTCTTTATTTAAAATATATTCTCGCAAAGATACCAGCTCGCCTTCTGTGTCTTTGTGATAAAACATTGAAATATCTATGTCCGCTTTTTTATTTTTATCAAGGTGTATATTATCTAACTCTGTGGATAAATCTCTAATGTCTGGAATCAATAATCTCGGCTCACTTAATATAACAGATAATGGATTTATATCGTTGCCTATTATCTGCCTATTCATTAAACCTGCTTCAAGTATTGTAGTGCCACGTCCGAGAAAGGGGTCATAAATTACATCCCCTTGTGAGGTTAGGTTTTTAATGAAAAAGTTTGGCAGTTGTGGTTTGAAACAGCCCCTATAAGATACCTCGTGAATGTTGTTAGCCGCCCTTTGTTTTGCCGTCCAAAATTCGTTATAATATTTGCAAGTTTTAATAGAGTCGTTTGTCCGGTTTTTTGTCTCAAAAGATTCAATAGCCGTAGTTTTTTCATCCTCTGTAAAAAGCGAATTATTAAGTTTAAATTTTTCTAATGTGTTTGTAAACATTTTTGTTGATGTAGGTATTTTTTTTGGTTTGTAAAACCTGCCTCTTATTCCATCGGAAAAATCATAATTTTTTTCTAATTCAAAATTGTCGTGTATATTTTTTTGCTCTGTGTTTTTCATAAGTATTTTTTTAAAGTCAAAAAGTATTTTACAAAATGAGACCTTTGCATAAATCAAGCACAATTTATAAAACACATAAAATGCACATTTTCATAGCAAAAATTCGTCAAAGGGAATTACCATATTCCTCATTTTTGCTATGAAAATATACTATTTTCTGTCCTCTCTAAACAGCACTTGATTTACGCAAAGGTCTCATAATAAATTTTCAAATGTCAAACAATTGCCAGATTCTTCTAACCATATTTTCCGATCATCGGCTCGTTTTTTGGCGAGCAACATATCTAAGGTTTCGGTTGTTATTTCTTTATCGTTAAGGTTCATTTGCACCAAACGGCGAGTATCAGGGGCAAGTGTCGTCTCGCGTAATTGCGGAGGGTTCATCTCGCCTAATCCCTTAAAACGAGTTGTGCTTATCTTGGCATTTTTATTTTTTTTGATGATATTATTCATTATAGAATTTTTTTCATCATCATCTAAAGCATATTGCACTTTTTTGCCGTAATCTATCCGATATAACGGCGGCATAGCGACAAAAATATGTCCCTTTTGCACCAAAATATTAAAATGTTTTACGAATAAAGCACATAATAAAGTTGCAATATGTAATCCGTCTGAATCAGCATCGGCTAAGATACAGATTTTACCATATCGTAGTTTTGAAATATCATCATCATCAGGGTCCATCCCAATTGCCACGGCTATATCATGCACCTCTTTTTAATAATCCAAATACTATGGTTTTACCTCTTGCTCCTCGTCCTCGCTTACCTTTTACTCGTCTTGCTCCAAAGTATGATTCATCAACTTCAATCTGCCCCTTTAAAGGGGCAGATTGAAGTTGACTATGATACAATATTCTTTTTCTTATTGCTTTTAAATATTTATTTATTGTTTGTCTTGATAAATGTGTTAAAGTAGCGATTTGTGAGGCATTTAAATCAAGGGCAAAATATTGCAATTTTTCCCTGAATTTTACCTCTGAAATCTTTGCATATTTAATATACTTGTTTTTTATAATCATAACAATAGTTTAACATACTTTTTATATGTTTATTGTTGTCATGACCCAAAATTAATAGTGTTGTTTAAACTAATAACTGTTAACTATTAATTATTCTCGTCTGCCTCATTATGATGAATTATTTTTTTTGGAATTATTAAGGAGTCTCTGATTAACTTATAAGATTGGTAGAATAGTGAATTTGCCACAAATTCTGCCACCGCCGGCATATCAATTCCATATACATTTTGGTATCTTACAGGGGGAGCCGCTGATGCCATATACACTTTAACCGCTCCTGCCTCGCGTGCCATTTGGATAA
>QNFE01000034.1 GCA_003645455.1 Gammaproteobacteria bacterium
CCCCCCCCCCCCCCCCGTTATATTTTTGTAATCAAGGCTCAACTTATGAAGTTGCAAGGACGGAGCTAAAGCTCCACTTCCAAAAAATAACATTTCAATCTTTTCAATCTGTTAAAATAATAAATTTTTTACTAACAACAAAATGGCATTATCATGGAATGAAATAAAATCTCGTGCTTTGCAATTTTCAACCGATTGGGGCGATGAAACTCAAGAGAGAGCCGAAAAAGATAGTTTTTGGAATGAGTTTTTTGAAGTTTTTGGTATCAATCGCAAAAGGATAGCAAGTTTTGAACACCCTGTAAAAAATCTCAAAGGAAATACTGGTTTTATTGATATGTTATGGAAAGGCATGTTATTGATAGAACACAAATCCGCAGGCGAAAACTTAGACAAAGCTTATAATCAAGCCACTGATTATTTTTATGGTTTAAAAGATCAAGATTTACCAAAATATATTATTGTCTGTGATTTTCAAAAAATAAGGCTGTATGATTTGGACGACAACACTCAAACCGAATTTGCCTTAAAAGATTTTTATAAAAATGTGTCTCTATTTGGTTTTATCGCAGGGTATCAAAAAAGGACATTCAAAGAACAAGACCCAGTTAATATCAAAGCTGCCGAGTTGATGGGGAAACTCCATGATAACCTAAAAGAGGCAGGCTACACCGGGCATAATCTGGAGGTTTATCTTGTCCGATTATTATTCGTTTTATTCGCCGATGATACCAGCATTTTTGAAAAAGATATTTTTAAAGACTTTATTGATTTAAAAACTAATACAGATGGGTCTGATCTTGGAGCATTATTAGCCCAATTCTTTCAAGTTTTAAATACCCCACCAGAAAATCGCCTAAAAACTCTTGATGAGGATTTGGCACAATTCCCTTATATCAACGGCAATTTATTCAAAGAACAACTGCCTATCGCTGCCTTTAATAAAAAAATGCGTGATATAGTCTTAGAAGCATCTGCCCTTGACTGGGGCAAAATATCGCCGGCTATTTTTGGCTCGATGTTCCAGTCTGTAATGAATCCTATTGAACGCCGACATCTCGGCGCCCATTATACCTCCGAGAAAAATATCTTAAAACTAATCCAGCCTTTGTTTTTAGATAACTTACAACAAGAGTTTGAAAAAATTAAAAACAACAGCAAGAAGCTCCAAGAATTTCATCTAAAATTATCAAAATTAAAATTCTTAGACCCTGCTTGTGGCTCTGGCAATTTTTTGATTATCACTTATCGCGAGCTGCGAGAGTTAGAGATAAAAATCCTCCAACAACTCCACAAAAAACAAGAGCGAGTATTGGATCTCTCTTTCATCACCAAAATAGATGTGGATCAATTTTATGGCATTGAATATGATGAGTTTGCTTGTCAGATCGCCCAGGTGGCTATGTGGCTTATCGACCATCAAATGAATATGAAATTATCAGAAAAATTCGGACAATACTTCACCCGCCTGCCGTTGAAAAAGTCGGCAAACATTCATCATCAAAATTCACTAACCACCAACTGGACTGACATAATCCCACCTGCCGAATTGTCATATATCTTAGGCAATCCGCCTTTTATTGGAGAGCGACAACAATCAAAAACCCAAAGAGAGGAGTTAGAAAACCTATTTAATAAAAAAGTAAAACTAGATTATGTAACCGCTTGGTATAAAAAAGCAGCCGTTTATATGCAGAACACCGTCATCAAAACTGCCTTTGTCTCAACTAATTCCATAGCCCAAGGCGAGCAGGTAGGAATTTTATGGAAAGAATTATTTAACGAACATCAGATAAAAATCCACTTCGCCCATCAGACTTTTAATTGGAGCAATGAGGCGAAACATAATGCCGCCGTCCATGTTGTTATAATTGGTTTTGCTAATTTTGATAGCAAAAATAAAAAAATATTTGAATACGAAAATATCAACGGTGAAGCACATGAAAAACAGGCTAAAAATGTCAATCCTTATCTCGTTGATGCAAATGATTTTTTTATAGAAAAAAGAAATAAACCACTTTGTGAAATTAAAAAAATGCAAACTGGTTGCCGTGCTAACGATAGAGGAAAATTATTATTTACAGAACAAGAAAAAAACGACTTTATCAAAAATGAACCATTAAGTAACACATATTTTAAACAGGTAATGGGAGCAAAAGAATTTATAAACAACATACCAAGATATGCCCTATGGCTTGAAAATATAAATCCTGCCGATTTACGACAAATGAAATCTGTTTTAAAAATCATTGACGAAATAAGACAATTTAGAGACAAGAATCCTCATCTTTTTAGCAACATAAGAAAACCACAACACAACTATTTATTTATTCCTCAATTATCGTCAGAAAAAAGAGAATATATCCCCATTGGTTTTTTAGATAAAAATATAATTCCATTAGACCCACATTTCGTGATTGATAATGCAGGTTTATATGATTTTGGAATTTTAACTTCAAAATTACATATGGTATGGATAAAATATGTTTGCGGAAAATTAGAAAGTCGATTTAGATATTCAAATTCAATAGTCTACAACAACTACCCATTCCCCAAAAAAACAAGCGACAAAAACAAAAAAGCGGTCCAGGGCAAAGCAGCCGAAATTTTAAAAATAAGAGCACAATACCAAGACAATTCTCTGGCAGATTTATACGACCCACTATCAATGCCCCCTAAATTAAAAAAAGCCCATATTGCCTTAGACAAAGCCGTAGATATTTGTTACACAGCCCAAACATTCAAATCCGACAAACAAAGAATAGAATTTCTATTCACCCTATACCAAAAATACTTAGATGAAAAATAAAATACTATCATAATTGGAGGTGGGACTTTAGTCCTACTCTTTGAACGAAGTTCAAACATTATTTGCAATAGCGACATTCATTGTTCTTGTATTTTAAGAGCCCTAACTTATGATGTTGCAACAAGTTGCAAGAGTAGGTCTAAAGCCCCACCTCCATTTATTTTTTTGCAGGCAACAAAACCTAAAATAATCCACACACTTCCACAAACAAAAAACCAAAACACAGATAAAACCATGTTATGCTATATCTTTTAAAAATAAACCACATGAAAAATAAAAATTGCAATCAGCCTGTAAAAATATATAGCAAAACATATTCTAAATTGCCACATTTTGATTTTAAAAACCATTATCAATTTATAACTTGTCGAACCTATGATAGTGTTGATAGTTTTTTGACAAAACTATACCAACAAGATATTGACAACTCAAAAAAACAACAAGACATTGACGACTACATTGATGCCTCAAAAAAAGGTGCATACTTGAATAACGAAGTATTAGATTTTTTAATGAGTTTTTTAAAAAGTAAAGATAAAATTTTGTATGATTTAATTTGTTTTTGCATCATGCCAAATCACCTCCATTTGCTTTTTAAACCATTGGACGAATTATCGGTTGTGATGCAAAAAATAAAAGGCGGGTAGCTCAAAAACCATCAACACAATCTTAGATAAAAATGGCAAATTTTGGGCGGGCGATTATTATGATAAAACCATCCGTGATGAGGAGCATTTTTTGCAGGTGTATAAATACATTAAAAACAACCCTTTGAGATTAAAAAAAATGAAAAACAACAATACAAGATTTTATGGAATTTATGAATAATAAAATTGGAGGTGGGGCGCAAGGCTCACTCTTGCAACTTGTTACAACATAGTAAAATAAAAATTATGCTACATTGTTAGATGCCCTTAATTTCTCTAATGTCAGTTCGCAAGGATACGAGAAAATAAAACCTTTATTAAACTCTGATAGAGGCAGTGTTATTTTCAGATTTTTTTGTCAGCCTGATAAGCGTTAACAAGGCATCGTTTATTGCTTTTTCGTTAGGAAAAACTGCAAACACCTCTTTTTTTATCGCAACAATATTATGAGCTTGTTTATACGAGGTGACATATTTGCCACGAACACCCTTGCCAAGTTCATCTGATGTATATTCTGGTTTCATATTTCATCCTTTTTCATAAATAATCCTTTCATTCTTGGTAGCTACTCTTGCACTTATAATTCTAATTTTCATGTCAATTTCAGTATGAGAAACCACTAACAATTTGCCATTTTTTGATTGTCCAAATGTTAAATACCTAATCTCGTCTATTGAATGCTGTGGGTCATTAAAGGTTATTGACAAAGCATCACCAAAAATAGATGTTGCCTCTTCAAACGATACAGCATGTTTGTTTTTGTTAATTTTTGCTTTGTTGCTATCCCACTCAAAATACATAATAAACCAAATTATTTAATTTTTCAATGTTTTTATTCATAATGAGTCCACATTCTATACACCTCAATTAGTTTTTCATTTTATAAATCAATCTAATTCATCTCTTGTAACATAATTTTTGCGAGGTTCGTTTGAGGCATCTATTATGCTTTGCTCCATACCTTGGATGCTTTTTATATATTCGTCATCACTTTGAAAATCTGTTTTGTCAATTATTTGCACCTGTTGTTTTTTGAATTTATTTAAAAATTCAATAATTTTTGGATAAGTATTGTCCTCTATTTTTAAAGTTATTGCTTGCATTCAATGTATTCTATAATAAAAAAGGACATTATATAATGAGACCTTTGCATAAATCAAGCACAATTTATAAAACACACACAAAACAATTTTTTATGAGTTCAAAGCATTGATTATTTTTGAAATATCATCCCTTATAGTCATGTGTTGTTGTTTTAATTTTTTTATCTGTTTGTGGGCATGTAACACCGTTGAGTGGTTGCGCCCACCAAAACTTTGTCCTATCTCTGGCAAACTATGACCTGTCAATTCTTTTGATAAATACATCGCAACTTGACGAGGTCTTGCTATGGAGCGGGTTCTAGTAGCGGAGATTAAATCCTTATAACTAACATTATAAAACAAAGTGGTTTGCTTTTGAATGTTTTCAATTGATATTAATTTATCATGGGCTGCAAACATATCTTTTAGGGTTTCAACACAAAAATCACGGGTTATTTTGGTTTTTAAAAATCCTGCATTAGCAACAATAAGGTTGACTGCCCCTTCAATGTCTCGCACATTTGAGTTAATTTTTTCTGCCACAAAAAAAGCTACCTCTTCTTTAAAATCTGCTTTTAATGATTTGGCTTTTGACATAATAATAGCAGCACGGGTTTCAACCTCTGGTGGCTCTATCCGAACAGTCAAACCACAACTTAACCGAGACTTTAAACGGCTATCAACTCCTTCTATCTCCTGGGGATACCTGTCGGCTGTCAGCACAATTTGCTGGTTAGATTCAAAAAGATAATTAAAGGTATAGAAAAACTCCTCTTGGGTGCCGGTTTTATTAGCAAGAAATTGAATATCATCAATCAACAAAACATCCAAAGAGCGATATATCTCTTTGAATTGCTCCATCTTTTTGTTATGAATGGCATGGACAAAATTACGGACAAAAACCTCTGAACTGAAATATGAAATTCTAATTTTTTTATTTTTTTTAATTAAAGCATTGCCGATAGCATGCATAAGATGAGTTTTGCCAAGCCCTGTGCCACCATAAATAAAAAGTGGATTATGGATTATTTGTTTAGGATTTTGTGCAATCGCTATGGCGGCTTGATGGGCTATCTGGTTTGATCTGCCTTCAATAAAATTATCCAACGTATAAGATTTGTTCAGGTTAGGTTTGATGTTTGCACGGCTTTTATTTTGAGCCGAAGGATTTATACTTGCAAAATTTTCAACTGCGGTGTTTAGGGTGTTTTTAACAGGACTATAAGATAAAATAACTTCATTTACATCAATTTTTTCGGACAATGCTATCTTTTTTATTATTGCTTGTAATAAGGACAGATATTCTTTTTTTACATAATCACACACAAAACGATTGGGTGCATTTAGGGTTACAATACCACCATCTATGCTGTATTTTAAGGGATGAATCCAAGTAATTGTATTTTTTGAGCCAATTTCTTGTTCAATTGCATTAGTAGATTTTTTCCATAACATTCGCATTAGAATAATTTATATGCAAATAATATACAACATTTTTTTTCAAATTTTTTTTTTGCTTTTGTTATAATAGGCATTTTTTAATTTAAAACAACTTATGAATATTACAAAAATGACAGATTTAAATTTAACTGGTAAAAAAGTTTTAATTCGTCAAGACTTAAATGTTCCCATTAAAAACTCCAAGATTACATCCGACAAAAGAATCAGGGCTTCACTGCCGACAATTGAATTTTGCCTCAATGCAGGAGCACAAGTTTTAATTTGCTCTCATTTAGGACGTCCTATCGAAGGACAATTAGAATCAAAATTTTCCTTGCAACCTGTAGCAGAACATATGTCAGATTTACTTGGCAAAAAAGTTAATTTAATTCAAAATTACTTAAATCAAAATATTGAACTTGAAAATGGCGAGGTGGCATTATTAGAAAATGTTCGTTTTAATATAGGCGAGAAATCTTGTGATGAAAGTCTTTCAAAATCATATGCAAATCTTTGTGATATTTTTGTAATGGATGCCTTTGGCACAGCCCATCGCGCACAAGCCTCCACTTATGGAGTGGCACAATTTGCCACTGTTGCATGTGCAGGACCATTGTTATCAGGAGAGTTAGAGGCATTAAGCAAAGCACTTGATAATCCTGCGCGACCTA
Source organism: Gammaproteobacteria bacterium (assembly GCA_003645455.1). GTDB lineage: Bacteria > Pseudomonadota > Gammaproteobacteria > QNFE01 > QNFE01 > QNFE01. The sequence continues at coordinate 6,650 of QNFE01000034.1, forward strand.
TGGTAGCAATAGTCGGTGGCTCTAAAGTATCAACCAAACTTACCGTTTTAGAATCATTATCAAAAATAGTAGATCAATTGATAGTAGGTGGCGGAATCGCTAATACTTTTATCGCAGCTTGCGAACATAATGTCGGCAAATCTTTGTGTGAAAAAGATCTTATTCAGGTGGCAAAAGATTTAATCAAAAACGCCAAAACCAACAATAGAAACATTCCAATTCCTGTTGATGTTGTTTGTGGTAAAAAATTTTCATCCGAAGCACCTGCGACATTAAAAAATGTTTCAGACGTGCTTGATGATGATATGATATTTGATATTGGTCCCAAAAGTACCGATGAGCTTATGGATATTTTAAAAAATGCCGGCACCATAGTGTGGAACGGTCCTGTGGGAGTCTTTGAATTTGATCAATTTGCCACAGGCACAGAAAAACTCTCAAAAGCCATTGCGGACTCATCCGCTTTTTCCATTGCAGGTGGTGGCGATACCTTAGCCGCCGTTGATAAATATAACATCAGTGATAAAATTTCATATATCTCAACAGGTGGTGGTGCATTTTTGGAATTTTTAGAGGGTAAAAAACTCCCAGCGGTCGAGATTTTAGAACAAAGAGCTGCACAATAATACTATGCGAAGAACAAAAATTATCGCTACATTGGGTCCTGCCTCTAATAATGAGGAAGTATTATCGGCTATGATTGATGCCGGGGTCGATGTAGTTCGTCTTAATTTTTCTCACGGATCTCACGAAAGTCACATAAATCGTGCTAATATGGTGCGAAAGATTGCTGCCATAAAAAATAAAACAGTTGGTATTTTGGTTGACTTACAAGGTCCTAAAATAAGAATTACTAAATTTAAAAAAGGTCAGGTGAATTTAATCGCAGGGGATTATTTTACTCTTAATGGAGATTTGCCAGTTGATGATGGCGATGAAAAACAAGTAGGACATTCTTTTAAAACTCTATCTGAAAACATCCAAAAAGATAATACTATTGTTTTGGATGATGGCAGAGTAGTTTTAAAGGTTATTGAGGTTATTGGCAACAAAATAAAATGTATTGTGACTATCGGTGGCGAGTTATCCGACAACAAAGGCTTGAATAAAAAAGGTGGTGGTTTGAAGGCTGATGCTTTGTCGGCAAAAGATAAAGAAGATATGAAAATTGCTGCCCAGATAAATGCAGATTTTGTTGCAGTATCTTTCGTCCGTGATGCAAGTGACATTAAAACAACTCGTAAAATTTTAAAAAAACTTGATTGTTACGCTTGCATTGTGGCAAAAATTGAACGCTCCGAAGCCTTGGATAACATTGATGAAATTATGCAAGCCACTGATATAATTATGATTGCCCGTGGGGATTTGGGGGTAGAAATTGGCGATGCCGAATTACCATCAGTGCAAAAACGGCTTATCCATAAAGCCCGTTGCTTTAATAAGGTGGCTATAACCGCGACCCAGATGATGGAATCCATGATTCACAATCCCATCCCTACTCGCGCCGAAGTATTTGATGTAGCAAATGCAGTCTTAGATGGCACGGATGCCGTTATGTTATCAGGTGAAACCGCCGTAGGTTGCAACCCTGCTCGTGTTATCGCCGCTATGAGTAGTATTTGCAAAAAAGCTGAAAATCAACCAAAGGTTACCAAATCCGACCATCGCATCGGTTCTAAATTTAACCAGATTGATGAGACGATTGCTTTATCGGCGATGTATGCTGCTAATCATTTAGGGGTCGCGGCTATTGTGGCTTTAACAGAATCAGGCACAACTGCCCTTTGGATGTCAAGAATTAGCTCAGGACGTCCTATCTATGCTCTGAGCCACCATCGCCAAACAAGACGCCGGGTCACTCTTTATCGTGGAGTATATCCTGTCGATTTCCCTTGTGATTCTATCAACACTTTTGAAGCCAATGAAAAAGCAGTTGAGATAATCAAAGATGCAGGGATTGTTGAAGATGGCGACAAAATAATCGTCACTAAGGGAGATTTATTTGGCACTCAGGGTGGCACAAATGTTATGAAGATTTTAACAATTTAATTTTACTTTTTTAGGAGATATAAATATGGCTATGATTTCAATGAGACAATTATTAGACTATGCAGCTGAAAATGATTTTGGCTTGCCAGCTTTTAATGTAAATAATATGGAGCAAGTACACGCTATTATGCAGGCAGCTGATGCCACGGACAGTCCGGTTATTATGCAAGGCTCAGCAGGAGCAAGGTCTTATGCAGGCGAGCCTTTTTTACGCCATTTAATCCTGGCAGCTACCGAACAATATCCACATATTCCAGTTGTAATGCACCAAGATCACGGCTCTGAGCCTGCAATTTGTTTACGCTCTATTCAATCTGGTTTTTCATCTGTTATGATGGATGGCTCTTTGGAGGCAGATTGCAAAACCCCATCTTCATTTGAATATAATGTCAATGTGACCGCCGAGGTTGTAAAAATGGCTCATGCAGGTGGAGTATCTGTTGAGGGCGAGTTAGGTTGTCTGGGTTCGTTGGAGACAGGTGAAATGGGCGAAGAAGACGGCCATGGTGCGACAGGAAAATTAGACATGTCACAACTTTTAACAGATCCAGAAGAGGCCGCCGAATTTGTTAAAAAAACAAAAGTTGATGCTTTGGCTATTGCTATTGGCACGTCTCACGGTGCTTATAAGTTTACCAAACCACCCACAGGAGATGTTTTGGCGATTAGCAGAATTATTGAAATAAATAAAAGAATTCCCAACACTCATTTGGTTATGCACGGTTCATCATCAGTGCCCCAAGAATGGTTAAAAATTATCAACAATTATGGCGGCGATATGGGACAAACATTTGGCGTGCCTGTGGAAGAAATTGTTGAAGGCATTAAAAACGGTGTGCGTAAGGTAAATATTGATACTGATTTGCGAATGGCATCAACAGGCTCTGTTCGTCGCCATTTATCAGAAAATACCAGCAACTTTGACCCTAGAAAATTTTTAAAAGAAGCAACAGTTGGCATGATGGAGATCTGCAAAGCTCGTTTTGAATCCTTTGGTAGTGCAGGACATGCGGGTAAAATTACACCATTATCTTTGGAGACAATGTTTGGCAGATATGCCAGCGGAGAATTAGACCCACAAATAAAATAAAAGGGACCGGCATTCAATAAAAACAAAACGAATTTGTGGTTTTATAGCAGATTTATCTTATAAAAAATGCCTATCCCTTGACAAAATCAAACAATCCAAAAAAAAGATAATAAAATAAAAATAAGGACTGTCTCTATTTTTATTTTTTCTCTTTTTTTGAGAACAATTAGTTTAGTTTGTTTTTGAAAATAGCATTATAGAGATTTTGGTGTTATAAAAAGCAGTTGTAAAATGTCACCTAAGTTCTTTAATGATAGAAAAGCTTACCTTCTCTTCTTTGATGGTTTTTATTCTTTTATGGGTAAAGCCTTGATTTTTTATGTAATCTATTACATTTAACACTAACTCTTCAGGAGCTGATGCTCCGGCACTTATACCTATTATTTTGGAATTCTTTATCATCTCATTTTTAATATAGGATGCATCATCGACAAGATAGGCTGTCACTCCTTTGGTAATAGCCAATTCTTTGAGGCGATTTGAATTTGAACTATTGCTTGATCCTACTATAAACATGGTGTCACTTATTTTTGCCAATTCTCCAATAGCATCTTGACGATTTTGGGTTGCATAACATATATCATCTTTTGTAGGCAATACAACATTAGGAAACAGTTTTTGAAGTTGTAGGACTATTTTTTTTGTATCGTCAACAGATAACGTTGTTTGTTTCACTAATGCAAGATTATTAGGCTGTCTAATTTTAATTTCTTCTGCCTCTTTTATGTTTTGCACTAAATATATATTGCCGCCAAATTTATCTCTAAACCTGCCCATAGTTCCTATTACTTCTGGGTGTCCTTTGTGTCCGATTAAAATTACATCCATATTTTGTTTGCTATATTTTAAAACTTCCATATGAACTTTGGTAACCAGCGGACAGGTGGCATCAAAAACCTTTAAATCTCTATTATTTGCCTTGTCGAGAACTTTTTTGGCAACCCCATGAGCACTTAAAATTACTATATTTTTATCAGGAATTTCATCGATAGATTCAACAAAAATTACGCCTTTTTTTTTTAAATTATCAACGACATATTTGTTATGTACCACTTCGTGGCGAACATAAACAGGACTATTGAAGATTTTTAGTGCTTGCTCGACAATTAAGATTGCTCTTTTTACTCCTGCACAAAATCCACGAGGAGATGCAACTATATAAAATTTATTTGTTTTCATCTATTGATACCAAAAACCTGCAATAATGATGTATAAACCCAGAGCTACTGTGATTGATGCAATTGAAAATTGAATAGTTTTGTGGGTTAGGTTAAATCTGCCTTTTGATAAATGTAGAGGATAGAATATAACGACTGATAAGGATGCCATGCCTATTATTGATCCAATACCAAAGATAGCAATATACAATAAACCGTTGCTAAAGCTTGTGGCAGTTTGCATCACCAAAATAATTAAAACCGCTGAGCCTGCAATGCCATGCATAACACCGACTGATAATGATTTTAATAAGGATGTGGGGTGATGCTCGTGGCTATGTTGCTCTTTTCTGTGATCGCCCATTATTGTTTTGTTGTTATGGCAGTGAGCATGAAAGTGTTGTTTTTTGTTATGACTGTGTAGGTGCAAATGAGAGGTTTTTAATAGTAACTTTCTAAATACATTGGCGCCTAATGCTACTAACATAAATCCTACTATTATCTCCAACAAATTAGATATGTTTTCAGGAATTTTTGCTCCCAACATTAAGGATGTTGCACCCATAACAAGCAATGTCAAGCTGTGACCTAATCCCCAGACAGAGCCAATTTTAAGAGCATTTAATAAGCTATTGTTTTCAATTAAGATTGATGATATAGCAGATAAATGGTCTGCATCTGTGCTATGAGACAAACCTAATAAAAAACCTATGGTAAAAAATTCAAGCATTAGTTTTATGTTTAAGTTATAGGAGCCACATTGAATCAGTCATTGGTAAACTTGCCATGAATTAAATCACGACGACTTAGTTTTGTTTTTATTTTTTTAGTTGGTTTTGGTGTTTTATTGTCAGTATTTGCCATAGATTTAATGGTTTCAAAATCATCTAAATTTATATCGGGGGTTGGCTCACCTTTTAAAATTTTTCCCAGTAAATCTTCATCAATCTGTTCTTTTTCTGTATTTTCTGATGTTATTTTTAAGTTTTTTAAAAAATCATAAGCAAAAGATTCCGCTTGTTGTTGGTTGGAAAATTGATTCATGGGGGAGCATAGAGAGTGGGTAAAACAAGCTCCAATATTTTCTATTTCATTTGATAAAAACTTATATGATTTATCACAAAACTCAAAAGTCTTTTTTTTACCCAATTCAACATTATCCCAATTTTCATCATTTTTTGGAAAAATAATAAAATTCATCATCCACGGAGTTATTAAAATGCCTATAATTCTCTCATCAAAAATTTCAAAACCAACTGTTTGCACCTGTAATGATTTATTTATAATCGGCATTTTGCACATAGTATCTTGATGTATTTTTTGATAGGATTGGTATACTAAACGACTAATTTCTATCGGATTTTTCATTGTGCTTTTTTAATATCAGGAAAATATCTATCAACATCTATGTTATGTTCCCCTTGATTTATTTTTTCTAAACCATCTAATGCTTTGTTGATATTTATAGCTTCTTCTTTGCTTAAAATAGATCGAGCAGATCCTAAAAAATTCAATACCCATGTGCCGACACTCTGCTGTCCTATTAACATCATATTAACGTCAACAACACCATTGCGTCCTTTACAAGTGGATACAAATTCACCTTCTTTTATAATTTTAACTGGAATCCCTATACACATTATTTTTTTATCCTATATTTGCATATTTTTTTCATACATTTCCTCTTTTTGCCAATGCCCCATGTCTGGTTTTTCTTTTTTAACAACAGTTATGCCTAATTTATTTAATTCATCAACTATCATAACGACCATTTTTGGTATATTTTTTTGAGCCTGCGATGAGAGACCTAATTTATTTTCTAATAAATATGGCACCATTCCTATTAAGATGACTTGTTTTGGTGTTGTATCTTTTAATCTCATTAGAGCCAGCAAATCAGATAATCCTAATTGATGATTTGATAATTTTGTTTGAAAAAAAGCGGGGATTTGTTCGTTGGCAATTCTAATTAAGCTACCGTCTTTATCTCCTGAATTGATAGCGTCAGTGACTATTAAATAATCACAATTTATGATGGGGTTATATAATTCTATGCCAGTTGTGCCACCATCCATTACATTGACATTTTCAGGAAAATTATATTGGCTTGAAAACAATTCAACAGCACGCACTCCGATGCCTTCATCCTGCATTAGAATATTGCCCATCCCAAGAACTAATATTTTTTTGTCATTCATTTTTATTTTTCAAGCATATAAAAAAACAAGGGGGCATGCCCCCTTGTTAAAATATGTAAATATTTTTTGTAGAAAACTATAAGGCTTTTACTTTTACAATTTCTTTGTGTTTAGTATCTACCATATGAATAGCACAGGCAATACAAGGATCAAAAGAGTGAATTGTGCGTAAAACTTCCAATGGTTTTTCAGGATCTGCCACAGGATTTCCTATCAAGGATGCCTCATATGGTCCTGGCACATCGTTTTCATCGCGTGGTCCTGCATTCCATGTGCTTGGTACCACCGCTTGATAATTTTTAATTTTACCATTATCAATTACTACCCAATGAGATAAAGCACCACGAGGAGCAGCATGAAAACCAACACCTTCAATCTCCCCTTTGGGGAATACCGGAGCATTAAAAGTATCTAAGTCTCCTGTGCCAATATTGTCGACCAATTTTTGCCATTGATCTTTTAATGTATCCATCATAACCGAGCATCTGACGGTTCTGGCGGCATGGCGACCGATTGTAGAGTGCACAGCTGCCAACGGAATATCAGGATTTTTAGACACCGCTTTTAGGGTTCCCATTACATTATCTAGATATTTTTTATAACCTGCATGTCCTGATGCGACTCCTGTTAAGACATCAGCGAGAGGTCCTACCTCGGCTCGTTTGCCATAGAAAGTAGGAGCCTTTATCCATGAATATTTGCCATCATCTTGAAAATCTGTATACTGTGGTTCGGTGGTGCCTTTGTAAGGGTGCAAGGATTCTGATCCTTCATACCAAGCATGTTTAGATGATTCGGCAACACCATCACGAAAATATTTATCGTTAAAATTGGTAATTGGTTTAAAGGTTGCCAAATCTGCATTTTCAATGTAACCACCTGGTAAATCAAATTTTTCACCCTTGACATCTGTGGGACAATCAGGCACACTTAAATAATTATTAACACCACCACCGTAACCTGCCCAGTCAAGATAAAAAGCGCCAATCGCTGGCACATCTGTAAGGTAAGCAGATTTTACAAAGTGATCCAATTTATCAATAAAGTTTTTAATCAACATTAGTCTTTCAATGTTAAGAACGGATGGGGCATCATGTCCTATGGAGTTACTTACCCCTCCTACGGCTACATTTTGAATATGAGGAGTTTTACCACCGAGAATAGCTACAATTTTATTAGCAAGATTTTGCACATCAAGTGCTTGTAAATAATGAGCCACACCGAGCAAATTTACCTCTGGTGGTAATTTCATAGCAGGATGTCCCCAGTAACCACTGGCAAAAGGACCCAATTGTCCGGAGCCTACAAATGTTTTTAATCTCTCTTGCACAGCTCTCATTTCATGAACACCGTTTAGACTCCAATCAGACAAACTCTCTGCTAATTTTGAGGTAGCAACAGGGTCGGCTGAAAGAGCAGAGACAACATCTACCCAGTCAACTGCCGATAGATGATAAAAATGGACAATATGATCTTGCACGGCATGAGCTGTTTGAATTATATTGCGAATAAGTTGGGCATTAACAGGAATATCCATACCAAGAGCATTTTCAACGGCTCGCACCGAGGTAATAGCGTGCACAGTTGTGCAGACTCCACAAAATCTTTGGGTATACGACCATGCCTCACGAGGGTCTCGTCCTACCAATATTTTTTCAATTCCTCGCCACATTTGTCCTGAGCTCCAAGCTTTGCTTATGATGCCATCATCACCTACTTCAACATCGATGCGAAGATGTCCCTCAATTCTAGTTATAGGGTCAACTGTAATTCTTTTTGCCACGATAATATACTCCTCTAAAAAATAATAATATTAATAATGATTTATGTTTTTTCATGGTGCAAAACTGGTAATGTTCGCACCAGCACTATATATGCCATAATTTCAAAAGAAATCAACCCAAGTGTTACCATAATTTCAGGGGCTGATGGAAAATAACTATAACCCACACCTGGGTTTAGGGTAAATAAAAATGCATTAAATCTATACAAACTACCTGCAAGCAACATACATACCGCTGCAATCAACAGACGGCTACCTTGCGAGCGGTTAGCAGGTGATAATAAAATCAACAAAGGCACAGTAAATAAAGCAGTCTCTAATATAAATAACAAACTATTCGTATCAAAAGATAACAAATGTGATATATTGCCTTGAAAGATGATGGTAGCAAATCTTGCTACTAAGAAAATAAGCAATAACCAAATAATAACCTTACTTAGGTTTTTAAATAAATGAGTTTGAAGTTTTTCTTTAAATCCTACGGCAGAAAATGAGCCTTCAAAAATTACGATTGAAAATCCCATAATCAAAGCTGTTAATAATGCTAATAGAGGTTGCAAGTGCATACTTTGCCATAATGGATGCACTTTATGACCCATCGCAATCAACAACGAGCCTAATGATGATTGGTGCATAGTTGGCAATAAAATACCCAGCGCAACGATAAGGAACAATAGTTTATTGAGAACTTTTAACAAACCTTTGGCACCAATTTTTTCTAAAAAAGCCGGAGCAAATTCTAATGCTAAGACAAAAATATAAGCGGTAACACACAAACCTACCTCAAGCATTACAGAGTTAAAATTCCAGTTGTTTGGTAAAAATATATTATAAAACTGCCACCAACGACCCATATCAAAAAATGCGCCAAAACCTGCCAATCCATATCCCAATAAACTTGCTAAAACCGCAGGACGCACCAAAGGATGATATTTGCCCTTATTAAAAACATAAACAGTAAAAGCCAGTGCATAACCACCACAAGCCAATGCCGAACCAATAACAACATCATAAACAACCCAAATGCCCCAAGAGAAACCGCCGTTTAGATTTGATACTTCTCCCATACCGAATACAAATCGTTGCATTAAAAAATACATTCCAACTAAGAATATACTTAGAAAAACTAAAAAAGGCAAGGACAGAATTCTCCCAGGTAATGCTTTATGGGTGCTCATTTTTTGTCTCCTTTATTATCGTTATCTTTGTCATTATTACTATTTTTTGCTACTGTAAAGGCTAATCCTGCTAAGGCTACGGCAGGCAATGCCATATATTGGTATAAAGTGTGTTGCACGGTCTCAGCGACCGAGGCAGATGAGCGATCTTTCAAAGGTGGCATTCCCAGTTTATCAAAATCAATTGATGAGATGTGTAAAACATTAGTGCCTCCTGCTTCTTTTTCTCCCCAAATGTGTTTTTTATAAATTGGAATTTCTTTTTCATGGTGGGATGGTTTTTTGTCTAAATTGCCTCTTGGATAATTATAAACCTCACCTGGTTTCAGAGCCATTCTTTTTTTGGCCTCTGCCATAAGAGATTTTCTTGAACCAAACAGGGTTGCCCCTGTCGGACAAACCTCAGCACAAGAGGTCATGCCACCTTTGTCAATTTTTTCGACTCCTGCTTGATTGCACATTTGACATTTTTGAATTTGCCCAAACGGATTTTCATATTCAAATTGTGGCACATTATAAGGACAACCAACCATACAATTACGACAACCAATACAGGCATCAGCATGATAGGTGACGATTCCTGTTATGGGATTATGTCTCATAGCAGTGACAGGGCATACCGAGACACAACCTGGATCAACACAGTGCATACATGATCTTTTTTCAAAGGCAAAACCGTTGATTTGTCGATCTTTAACGGCCAGATTGCCATTACGATATACTTTGATTACATTGAGAGTTTTGCTTGATAAATCACGAGCAAAATCTGCGGTATCTTTTTTATTTTTAGCTTGAACAGGTGGCATATTGTTGGTTTTTTTACAAGCTGATACACAAGCTTTACAGCCTACACATAGAGTAGAATCGTATAACATACCAACCGCATCAGGGGCAGGCTTTAAATTGCCACGAGCCATAACACTCTGGGATGATATTCCTACGGCAGCCGTGCTACCTAAGGTAGTGGTTAGAGTTGTTTTTAAAAAATCTCTTCTTTTCATAAGGTTCTCCTATGAGGATTTTGGTTGTTTTTGTGCTTTTTCTTGCTTTTTAATTTTGGATGACGCTACCACCGATGCTCCAATCACAGCACCAACAGCAGCACTTGCCACAGCGACTCCGGCGGCGGACATATTGCCACCTAATGGACGATGATCAATATTAGGAAAAGCATTTGGTGGCGTGTGGGTTTTAACATCAGACAAAGAAAACATTGGTTTTTCAAAACCTACTCCTTTCTCGGAGCAGCCAAAACAAGGATGACCTACACCAATAGGCCACACACCGCCACCAACATTATTATATTCCAAAGATGGGCAATTATTATAGGTTTCAGGTCCTTTACAACCTAACTCATACAAGCAATATCCTTTTCTGTGTCCTTCATCTCCAAATTCTTTGGCGAAACGACCCGCATCAAAGTGAGGACGGCGATAACAGTTTTCATGAATCAGTCTGCCATACGCCCACTTGGGACGACCTAATTCATCAATCGGTGGTAGTTTGCCATAGGTTACAAAAAACAACACCGTGCCGATAAAGTTAGCAGGGTTTGGTGGGCAACCTGGAATCGTTAAAACTGTTTTGTTTTTTAAAACCTGCGGAGCACCAACTGCACCTGTGGGATTAGGGCTGGCAGATTGCACACCACCCCAGCTTGCACACGAGCCATAAGCGACGATAGCTGCGGCATCAGTGGCGGCTTCGTTTGTTATATCAAGCATGGTCTCACCTGCAATTTTGCAATAAATTCCTTTGTCTTTTAAGGGAATGGCTCCCTCAACAACTAATAAATATTTACCCTTGTTGTCTGCCATAGATTTTTTCTTGGCTTCTTCTACTTGGTGTCCGGCACCTGTGTCAAGTGTTTGGTGGTAATCAAGAGAGATTAGCTCTAAAATTAAATGAGCCAAGCCTGGTTGCTCTGATCGCAATAGTGCTTCGGTAGGTCCTGTGCACTCTTGTCCATGAAGCCAAATAACAGGTGGTCGCCTTGCAGGGTCTGCCACAGCCTGTGCCATAGCAACCGCAGATGAAGCACCAAGCCCTAACGAGGCAGCAACTCCGGTGCAAAACTTCATAAAAGTTCGGCGAGAACAACCTAATCTTTTTTCAATAGCAGTAAAATCAAAATCAAGTGATAAGTCTTTTTTCATAAAACACTCTCCAAATAAAATTTAGCAAGATAAAACTTCAAAACAATAATGGCGGTTATTCTATACATAAAAATACAAAAATGCAAAAAAACTTATACGCATAATAAAAAAATATATAACTAAATCCGTAACACTTTGAAATAATAGAGGTTTGTATATTTTATACCCAAGTATTATAGTATGATATTAAATTTTTAGATATTTTGATGTCAAAATCCATAGAGACCTTTGCATAAATCAAATGTTATTAGACAACAAGTGCATTTTTATGTCTGCTCTATGCTTGCCAGTGCAAAACCAAATACAACAAACAATATAGCAAATATTTTGCTGGCATATTTTGATATCAAAGATAGTGATAATTTATTGCTTGCTCTTTTTGCCATAAACCCATAAAAAAATAAACATGTGAATGATAATGACATAAATGTTATCACTAAAATAGTAAATTGCACCAATAGGGGTCGTGTGTGATCAATAAATTGGGGAAATAATGCTGTGGTAAACGCAATAGCTTTCGGGTTACTAAGAGCAACAAAAAAACCTTGTGAATATTGTTTTAATGAACTATGAGTGTAGTGATTTTTTTCTGTTTTAGCATTATTAGATAAATCTATAAAACCAAAACGCCATAACTTAATCCCCATATAAATCAAATAAACAGCTCCCAAATATTTGATTGCGACAAAAATAACTGTTGAACTTAAAATAACTGCACTGATCCCTAAAACAGATAATATTGACATCAACAATAAGCCTGTGATGTTGCCAAACATCGTAATTGTTGCTTTTTTTACACCGTATTTTATGCTATGAGTTGTTGCCAACAGTATGGCAGGACCAGGAGTCAGAGTTGCAATTAAAGTTACTGATAAAAAAATTAACCAACTTTCAATACTCATATAATTTTACTCACAGAGGGTTTTTTCATAATCTTTGATAATCTTTATGGCTTGTTCTATATTTTCATCCGTTACTTTAATTGTAGCAAAATCCATCGCCGATAAATCACCGATACCACCTTGTAGATAATGTCCGCCAACAAAGGCATCAATGTCATAGGTTTTTAATAAGCCTGCAATGATGTGGGCTTCGGTTATATCGCCTGATTTATAAATAATTTTCATATATTTTGATTTTTTATTATTGTTGCAACAGGATAACATAATTTGAAATTCTTCTTGAAAAAAAATTAACTTGTAAAATTATGACTTGATTTATATAAATATTTTTATTAGAGACCTTTGCATAATTCAAGTGCTGTTTAGAATAATAAGAAAATAGTGCATATTTTATTAAAAAAAGAGGAGAATAGCTTGCTATTTGACGAATTTTTTAATAAAATAGGTGCATTTTGTTGTTGTTGTTATAAACTGTGCTTGAATTATGCAAAGGTCTCTATTATAATGTTCGGTTTTATAAAATTTTATTTTTCAAGGAATATATCTTATGTCAAGAGTTTTTAATTTTAGTGCGGGGCCTGCGAATTTGCCCACCGAGGTTTTAGAGCAAGCCCAAAGTGAGTTATTAGATTTTAATGGCACTGGCACCTCTGTTATAGAAATGAGCCACCGGAGTGCTGATTATATGAAAGTGGCACAGGCAGCAGAGCAAGATTTACGCGATTTGATGGGAATAGGCGACAATTATAAAGTTTTATTTTTACAAGGTGGCGCTACTTTACAATTTTCTATGGTGCCACTTAATCTTACAAGAGACAAAAAACAAGCTGATTATTTTAGCACTGGTATTTGGTCCCAGAAAGCCATTAAAGAGGCACAAAAATTTTGCCAAGTTAATATTACAAGCTCTGCGGAGGCGAATAATTTTTGTTCCATAAATGATAAATCAAGTTGGAACTTTAACCCAGAGGCAGCTTATGTGCACTACACCCCTAACGAGACAATCGGTGGTTTATCTTTTGATTCTATCCCCCAAACAGGCGATGTTCCGCTCGTGGCTGATATGTCATCTTGCATTTTATCAGAGCCCATTGATGTTAATAAATTTGGTATAATCTATGCAGGTGCCCAAAAAAATATCGGTCCTGCGGGTTTAACCATCGTTATTATTCGCGAAGATTTAATCGGCAATGCTGTCGATAATACTCCATCTTTATTAGATTATTCGACCCAGGCATCGGCTGACTCTATGTCAAATACACCTGCTACTTTTAGTTGGTATATGGCAGGATTGGTATTCAAGTGGCTCAAAGATAAAGGCGGAGTATCTGAAATCAATAAGATAAATCATGCCAAAGCTGCCAAATTATATCAAGCAATTGATGAGTCTGATTTTTATCATAACCCTGTGGCTATAAATAATCGTTCTATTATGAATATTCCATGGACCTTAAAAGATTCTTCATTTGATAAAGAGTTTTTAGAAAAATCAGTGCGGGCTGGGCTGGTTAATTTAAAAGGACATAGATCAGTCGGTGGAATGAGAGCGAGCATTTATAATGCTATGCCAACCGAAGGTATAAATAAACTCATAAATTTTATGAATGATTTTGCATCTGGTAAATAAAAATGTATACCATCCAACTTTTAAACAATATTTCAACAAAAGGCATAGGTTTATTAGATCATAAATCTTATAAAATAACCGAGGATGAAGATTGCAACCCAGATGCTATCTTAGTGCGTTCGGCAAAAATGCACGAAATGAAAATTGATGATAATTTATTATCCGTAGGGCGTGCAGGAAGTGGAGTAAATAATATTCCCCTTGATAAGATGTCAGAAAATGGAATTGTCGTTTTTAATGCTCCAGGGGCGAATGCAAATGCTGTCAAGGAATTAGTTATCGCAGGAATGCTGATGGCATCACGCAACTTAACACAAGCTTTTGAATATGTTAAAAACTTAAAACTAAGTGATGATGAGCTGCCAAAACAAATAGAGGCTGGCAAAAAGATGTTTGCAGGGCATGAATTACCTGGCAAAACTCTGGGTGTCATAGGGCTTGGTGCCATTGGGGTCAATGTTGCCAATGCAGCTCTTGATTTGGGGATGAATGTTATAGGTTATGACCCATCCTTAACAGTTAAAAGTGCTTGGAGATTAAAATCTGCGGTGCAAAATGCTGATGATATAAATGATTTATTTGCCAACTGTGATTATATTAGTTTTCATGTGCCACTTTTAAAATCAACTGCCAATCTTATCAACAAAGACAATATCTTAACCCTAAAAAAAGGAGTTGTAGTATTGAATTTTGCCCGTGATGGCATAGTTGATGATTTAGCTATAATTGATGGTATAGAGCAACAAATAATTAAAACTTTCGTCACAGATTTTCCTTCAAATAAATTCAAAGGAATAGATGATATAATAAGCCTGCCTCATCTTGGTGCGTCTACCGCCGAAGCGGAGGATAATTGTGCCATAATGGTAGCAGAACAAACAAAAGATTATTTAGAAAATGGTAACATTAAAAACTCGGTAAACTTGCCGAATTTATTCTTGCCACGAAAAACAAAAAACCGCCTAACAATTATCAACAAAAATCAGCCAGATATGGTAGCACAAATCTCTCATACCTTAGGAGAGTGCAGTATCAATATCAAACATATGGCAAACGAATCAAGAGGAGACTATGCTTATACTATTATTGATGTTGATGGAACAATTCCAAACGAAATAATATGTAAGTTATCCCAAATAGACGGAATTATAAAAGCGAGAATTATTTAGAGAAATTTGAATAACTCATAACAACAAAAAGGATCGACATTATTAACTTGACAGCTAAATACATGTCTTCAACTCTGCATAAAAACCAACAAGGGAGCATGCCATCTTGTAAAAAGAGAGGCACTTATTGTTGCCAGTTTAATAAAAGCAAAATAAAACTATGTTAGTCATGCTGAACCCTCCATCTCGTCATGCTGAACTTGATTCAGCATCCATTCATCCAGCAAGATGATCTCTTTATTCTGACTGATTCCGTTAGAAACTTGAAGAAACAACGAACAAAAGCGGTTCTTGTGCATGTGGAAAGA
>QNFE01000035.1 GCA_003645455.1 Gammaproteobacteria bacterium
TAATTCAAGCACAATTTATAACAACAATAAAATGCACCTATTTTATCAAAAAATTCGTCAAAGGACTTGCCATTTTCCTCATTTTTTAATAAAATATGCACTATTTTCTTATTATTCTAAATCACACTTGAATTATGCAAAGGTCTCAATCAAAATTCCAAGGTCTCAATACATCCATTTTTTAGATAGTGGGCTTTTTATTTTTAAATTTTGTAGGATTCTGTCGGTAATGAAATTTAAAATATCCTCTATTTTTGTGGGTTTTAGATAAAATCCTGGGTTAGGAGGTAAAATAGTCACTCCTATTTTGCTAAGTTTTAACATATTTTTTAAATGAATTGTGGATAGGGGGGATTCTCGGTGCACTATTATCAACTGTTTTTTTTCTTTGATGATGCAATCTGCCCCACGGCGAATTAAATTATCTGATAATCCCTGTGTTATCGCAGATAGGGTGGCACTACTACACGGACAAATAACCATTTTATCGGCAATAGAACTACCGCTTGCGATAGGAGATAAAAAGTTATTTGTGTCATATAGCTTTAATTGTTTGTCGGTGGTTTTAAAATAATTTAATAGGTATTGATAAATCTTATCAGTTGTGTCAGGTAATTTTAAGTCTGTTTCTTGTTGTATGACAATTTTTGCTGAATTTGAAATTATTAAATCAATTTTTATGTTTTCTGTTAATAAACGAGAGATAAGATTGATAACAAGAGGTGCCCCCGATGCTCCGCTAATCGCCACTATAACTCTATCACTAAAATTATTAGATTTGCTCATCTTTTATTTTTTGATAAATACCATCAAAGGCGCTGTTGCTAAATAACACTATATTAGTTTTAAGATGCCTGTTTGTCTTTTTTATTATATTTACAATCTCGTCAGTGCTATCATAAATTGTGCATTTTTGAAGACTATTTTGACACAGTTGCACCAAATCAAATTTTAAATTTTTTCTGTTGTATAAAACTATCTCATCCGCATCTTGCCAAGAGTTTATGAGTTTATCACCGTGGATTCCCATTTTCATCGTGTTGGATGCAGGGTCAATAATTGCGATAATTTTGTCCTTACCTACCTTGGCACGTAGTCCTTGTAGAGTGGTGGCAATTGCCGTGGGATGATGGGCAAAATCATCATAGATATTCAAATTTTTGTATTGTCCGATTAGCTCTAATCTTCTTTTTGGTGGCAAGTAATTTTGAAGAGATTTTACTGCATTTTTGACGGTAATATCCGCCGTATAACAAGCTGCGATAGCGGCGATTGCATTATATGAATTATGTCGCCCTATCATTTGCCAGTTTAATTTGTGTTCGGTGTTGCTGTGTGAGGTTGCAAAACTGCTATAATCATCATTGTGTTGACTCAGATAAAAATTATCCGTAGGCTGCTCACCAAATTTTATTAAAGAACTATACAGACCTTTTTGGATAACTTTTTTAATGTTTTTATCATCTGAGTTTATAATCACCGTCGCCTTTGAGCCTAAGGTTCGCACCAGATGATGAAAAGATTTTATAATGTCATCAATGTTATCAAAGATATCAGCATGATCAAATTCTAAGTTATTTAAAACTAATATATCAGGTTTGTAGTGGATAAATTTTGATCTTTTATCAAATAAAGCCGTATCATATTCATCAGCTTCAATGACAAAATAGTCGCCATCTCCAAGACTTGCCGAGATGCCCAAATCTGGCAACAAACCACCAACTAAAAAACCTGGGTCAAGTCCTGAATCTGATAAAATTTTAATTACCATTGAGGTCGTTGTTGTTTTGCCATGAGTGCCTGCTATTGCTATTACTTTTTTATCGGACAAAATATTTTCACAAAGCCATTGCGGTCCGCTGGTATATTTTAATTTTTTGTTAAGAATCTCTTCAAACAATGAATTGCCCCGAGTTATGGCATTGCCTATGATATAAATATCAATTCTATCATCAATTTGAGTTTTATTAAAACCTAATGTAATGTCAATATCAGAATCTTTTAACATATGACTCATCGGTGGGTATATGCCAGTATCACAGCCTGTAATATCATGTCCCATTTCTTTGGCAAGCAAAGCCAAGGAACCCATAAAAGTGCCGGCAATTCCCAATATATGGATATTCATTGTGATTTTACAGGATATAAAATTGCCACAGTTTTATTTTTATCAATTAGATATTTTTTGGCAACCTCTGTTACTTGTTTCGCGGTAATTTGTTGAATTTTTTGTGGATATTCCAAAAAAGTTTGATAACCCAAACCCACTGTCTCGCTTATACCAATTTGCATCGCTTGATAAAATGCCGAATCCAAAGCATATATTTTTTCAGCCAAAATCGTGTTTTTAATGCGATTCATCTCCTCTTTGGTAATATCACCATCTTTTACCTGTTGAATTTGTTTGTCTATTGCAAGATGTAGTTTTTCAATGCTCGTTTTTTCAGTAGGAATAGCGCTAATATCAAACAAAGAATTTAAACGAGAATTGGGGTTATATGAGGTATTGACAGAGGCTGCCAGCTCACTACCACGGATTAGGTTTTTTGAAAATCTAGCAGAGCTTCCACCATCTAAAATATAAGCTAAGACCTCCAAAGCATAAACATCTTTGTGGTTTTTAATATTTTTAAGCGAAGGAACTTTATAACCGATTTGCAAATAAGGAAGTTTTGCTGTTTCTGAATAGATTGTAATTAACTTTGTGCCATTTTGCTCTATCTCTAATCGTGGTTTAGGTTGCGGTATTTTTTGTTTTTTAAGTTTTCCAAAATATTTTTTTGCTAATTTATAAACTTTTTTTGCTTTGACATTACCCACCACAACTAAGGTGGCATTATTAGGAGCATAGTATTTATCATACCATTGCTGTAAATCATCTTTGGTTAGAGTTTCAATATCATTCATCCAGCCTATGACAGGGTTGCGGATAGGGCTTGATACAAAAGCAGTAGATAAGAATAGTTCAGAGGCCAAGGCGCGAGGTTTGTCGTCCGTTCGCATTCGACGCTCTTCTTTGATAACTTCCATCTCTTTTTTAAATTCTTTGTTGGTGAGTTGGATGTTTTTCATCCTATCTGCTTCTAATTTCAAACATAATTCTAATTTATCATTGGATATTCTTTGAAAATATGCGGTATAGTCACGACTAGTAAAAGCATTTTCTTTGCCCCCAGCTTTGGCGATTATTTTTGAAAATTCGCCAGCTTTGTATTTTTTTGTGCCTTTAAACATCATGTGCTCCAAAGCATGCGATACCCCTGTGATGCCATTGTGCTCATAAGTTGAGCCAACTTTATACCAAACTTGCGAGACCACAACAGCAGAGCGATTATCCTCTTGCACCAAAATTTTCATCCCATTTTTTAAAATAAATTGATGGACTTTCTGGTCGGTATTAGCATTTAAATTCAAAGATATGAAAAAAATGATTAAATAAAAATATTTCATTGTTATAATAGTTGCTTTAAAAATGTTATAATTTACCATATGTTCGGTTTTAAAAAACAAAAAAATAAAAAAAATTCAAAATTAACTCCAAATTTGGACTTAACAAAACAAAAATTTTCTTTGTTATCTGCATTGTTGCCGAAAGATAACGAGGATAAAATCTTAGATACCGAGCAAATTGAAGATATTTTAATAGGTGCTGATGTCGGAGTAACAACAACGGATAAAATTATTCAATCCTTGCATAAAAAACCAACTATTGAAAATTTAAAACAAGAGTTATTAGATTTATTAAAAAAATCTGTTAAAAAATTAGAAATTGATGTTAAAAAACCAACAGTTCTGTTGATGATCGGTATAAATGGTGCGGGCAAAACTACAACCATCGGTAAATTAGGCTTTAAGTTTAAAAATCAAGGAATGAGAGTTTTGTTAGCAGCAGGTGATACCTATCGTGCTGCGGCTGTGGCTCAATTACAAGAGTGGGGGCAAAGAAACTCGATTGAAGTTATCACAAGCGATAATGAAAAAATTGATAGCAGTGCCTTGATATATGACGCCACAGCACAACTTATCAGCAAAAAATATCAGATTTTATTGGCAGATACTGCCGGTAGACTTCACAACAATAAAAACCTTATGGCACAATTGAAAAAAATAAAGAGGGTTATTTTAAAAAATAATGAAGATAACTTAATCTTAAAAACTATTCTTATAATTGACGGTGGTGGCGGACAAAATTCTTTTAATCAAGCACAAGAATTTAATAAAGAGATTGGAGTTAATGGTTTGATAATCACCAAATTAGATGGCACAGCTCGCGGAGGGATAATTTTTGCGATAGCGGATAAATTAACATTGCCGATTTATTATATCGGCACAGGCGAGAGTGCAGATGATTTAAAAGAGTTCAACCCACAAGATTTTGTTGAGGCAATTTTTTAAGATGATAAGTTTTGACAGAGTAAGTAAAACATACGAGCAGATGAATGCTTTGAGTAATGTTAATTTTTTAATAAAATCTGGTAAAATGGCATTTTTAACCGGACATTCAGGGGCAGGAAAAAGCACATTATTAAAATTGATTTTTGCCTTAGAGCACACTAATCGTGGAGTTATTGTGGTCAATGGCATCAATTTGCAACAAATGCCAACCAGAGCCATTCCAGAGTATCGCCAAAAAATTGGGTTTGTTTTTCAAAATGCAAAATTATTAACAGATAGGTCAGTTTTTGAAAATGTTGCCCTGCCTTTGCAAATTAGAGGTTTTTATAAAAATGAGATTAAAACCCGTGTTTGTGCTGCTTTGGATAAGGTAGGGTTGTTATTTAAAAAAAATATGAACCCCATAACCCTATCATCAGGACAACAACAAAGAGTAGGAATCGCTCGTGCTATTGTGAACCGTCCTGATATAATCCTAGCAGACGAGCCCACTGGCAACTTAGATCCTGATTTATCACATGATATAATGCAACTCTTTATAGATTTCAATAACATCGGCACAACAATTTTAATCGCAAGCCATGACATAACTATGATTAAAAAACTACAATATCCGGTTATAAATTTAAAAAATGGTGCAGTGCAACGCGATGATTTGGGCAGATCAGATGAATAGAGCAAATATAAATCAAGGCAATAAAACCTATGGTTTGTGGGTATCTCATCGCCAAAATATAATATCATCATTGGAAAAAATCATCAAAAAGCCATTATCATCCCTATTAACAATAATGGTAATAGCTGTTGCTATCACTATTCCTACAACCATGTGGCAGGTTATAAAAAATGCCCAAATTATCGGACAAAACTGGGACGGTAAAACCAAAATATCCTGTTTTTTAACCAAAAATACCCAATACACAACAGCTTCCAAGTTATCACAAAAACTATCACAACAGTCACCGATTCAAAAAATAGTGATAAAAACTCCACAAGAGGCATTGGACGAGTTTAAAGAGCTTACTAACTTTGATGAAGTGTTAGATGTATTGGATGATAACCCTCTACCTTTTGTGTTAATAATAAGCCCCAACCCTGAATTAAATAACCAACAAATAGTCCAGTTGAGCCTACAATTAGAGCAATTACCTCAAATCCAAAGTGCCATAATAGATTTGGCATGGCTTAAAAAACTATTCGCTCTGATCGAGTTATTATGGACCGCCATGGCTATACTTATGTTTTTATTATTTTCAGCAGTTTTGTTGGTAATAGGCAACACGATAAGATTAGAGGTGCAAAATAGAATTGACGAGATTCAAATTATGAATCTATTAGGAGCCAGTGCAGGTTTTATAAAAAGACCTTTTTTATATACGGGTTTTTGGTTAGGTTCAATAGGAGGGGCATTATCTTGGCTTTTTACTTTTATATCATTAAGTATGTTAGATAAACCCGTGACACACTTTTCATCCCTATATGCCAGTTCTTTTAGTCTGCAATATTTGCCGATAAAGCATGGCATAATTTTGGTTTTTTGTTGTGCAATTTTAGGATGGATTGGTGCTTTTATATCCTCAACCCGTGCTTTGTCCGCTATTAAAAATATAAATGTCTGATAAAATTCTACTTTTTTTAATGTTATTCGTATGTAACTTATCATATGCGGAAAATGGTAAAGAACTATATCTAGAATATTGCTCCGCCTGTCATGGTTTTGCAGGAGGTGGAGGGGTTGGAGTGCCTCTGAATTTACCATCTTTTATCAATGCCGTTGATGATAATTTTTTAAAAAAAACAATAAAATATGGGCGACCAGGTAGGGTGATGGAGAGTTTTGATTTTTTATCAGAACAACAAATCTCATCAATAGTGAAATTTATAAGCAGGTGGCGAACGAAAAAACCACCAATATTTGACACCAAAAATATACGAGCAGATATCAAAAATGGCAAAGAATTATACGATTTAAAATGTCACAAGTGTCACGGTAAAAATGGCGAGGGAGCCCAAGGCACAGGGGTGGCTTTTTCTCGTAAAATAGACCAACCAATCTTAGCACCTGCTTTGAATAATAGAGGGTTTTTAAAATCAGCCTCCGATGAGATGATAAAAAAAGCAATAATGGAGGGCAGATTTAGCACTCCTATGAAATCTTTTATAAAGCAGGGTTTTAGCGAACAAGATATTAATGATATAGTGAATTATATTAGAACTTGGGAAAAAAACGAGATAAAAAATAACAACATTAAAGCAGAAAACATTCCAGCAGTTTTGCAAGTTGAGTCTGAAAGTAATTTTGATAACACGGTTAAAATGGTCGAAGATGCGATAATAGGAGCAAATTTTGTTCGCATTCGCACCACAACCTTTGAATCAGGTTTTGTAAAAAATCCTAATAAAAAACAGGTTGTAATTCATTTTTGTAATTTTAAACTATTGTATGATGCCTTAGCCGCCGACCCCAGAGTTGGTCTTTTTTTACCATGCTCTATTACAATTACCGAAGAAAATAATAAGGTTTTTTTGTCCGCAGGAAATCCTAAAACACTAAGTCAATTTTTTAACAATAATGAATTAGAGTACCTCTGTGATAAAATGACAAAAATTTATGAGACAATTTTAGAGGATTCGTCGTTATGAGGTGTCCCTTAAAACCTATGTTATTGTGGTTTGTTTTAATTTTTGTAAGCCAAAATTCAAGCGCAAGCAATCTTTTTATGGCACGAACTAATTTAGGATTCCCAGAGGCTATGAGCATGTTGCAAGAGAGCATAAAAAAGCACAATTATACGGTATCAAGGGTGCAAAGAATAGATATAGGACTTACTTCATTAGGTTATAAAACTGATAAATATCGAGTTGTTTTTTATGGTAGAATAGATGAATATCAGAAAATAATCAGAGCCTACCCTAATATGATAGCGTTTTTACCACTTAAAATTTCTATTTTTGCCGAAAATAATGACACAATTATTACGGCTTTAAATCCTTCTAACTACAAACAATATATAAAAAATTCAGAGCTAAAAAAACTATTTGATGTTTATTCTCATGATTTAAAAAATATATTTAAAGATTTTCGTCAAACTTTTGAGCCATAATTTTATGAAAAAATGCATTCAAAAAGAACTAAAAAAATATTTTAATAATTTTGATGAAAAAGGTATAGAGCCTAATAACGTCCATAATCTTCTACACCAAGAGCTTGATAAAATAATGATAAAATATATTCTAAAAAAAACCTGTAATAATCAAAGCAAAACTGCCAAAATATTAGGCATAAGTCGCAACACTCTAAAAACAAAATTAAATAAAATTTGAGGCCTTTGCATAATTCAAGTGCTGTTTAGAGAATGCAGAAAATAGTGCATTTTTATAGCAAAAATGAGGAAAATGGCAAGTCCTTTGACGAATTTTTGCTATGAGCATATGCAATCTATTTGTTTTATAAATTGTGCTTGAATTATGCAAATGTCTCAATTTAATAGAACAAGATTTTTTATAGATCAACAATACAGACAATAGCAAAAAAATATCTTGACTCTTAAAAGGATATAAGTATAATTGCAAGAGTTATTTTTTAATTATTGAGCTTATAAATGATAAATTTTGAAACAATGGATTTCATTAAAAACAGCAACCCAACCCAAGAACAACTCATATGGAGGGGGGGGGGGCAATAATAATAATGTTTCTCTAAGCACAAAAGCCCCACCAAACACCAAAAATCAAACAATAATTATCCCAATTATTGTTGCTATTCTAATATCAACAAAAATATTTCTAATCCAGTCATTGCGAACGAGCTTGCGAGTCTGGCAATCTCCTGCTACCACCACCGCACCAACCACAACAACAAATAAAACGGATAAAATAAACCAAAAAAAGAATCCCGTCATTGCGAGTGAGCCTGCGAACGCGGCAATCTCATGGGGCAGACGAACACCAAAAGAGACTGCCACAACTTCGCTGCACTCGTTCGCAGTGACGGATTCTGATCGGAAGTGGGGCTTTTACCCACCCTTGCAACTTATCACAACAAACAACAAAAAACCAAAAAGCATCACCACAAGTTGTCAAAAAAAATGTTTTTAACTCAAGAATATTTTTACTTGCCAACATTTTTATTTTTTTATAGAGGAAAATCCTATGAAGTTATTTAAGTTAGTAGTTCCCATAGTAGTATCTTTAATCTTTGCTGGCTGTTCTGATGATAGCGATGATAATGATACCAATAGCACATCAGATGCCAGCTTGACATTTTCGCAACTTGTTACAGGTAAAACAATTTATGAGCCAAAATGCCTAACCCAATATGAAAAGACAGTGTTTAATACTAACGGAACATTAGCAATAACACAACATTTATATACTGATGATTCTTTGCAAAGCACAGATAATACAACAACAACTTATAGTGTTAGTGGTAATACTATGAGCGGTAAATATGGTGATAATGATTTTAAGGGGGCGTATCAATCTCACACAACAACCGAAATTAAGCTCGAGTTTGATAATTCTGAAGAAGCAAGCACCTGGTACCGCACTCTGGAAGCCGTAAAAGCTGCCGAGAAATACACCGATACATGTGAAAATTAAACGAAAAATAATTCCGTCATCGCACAGGCGAACGGACAAAAAAAAGAATCCGTCACTGCGAACGAGCGTGCGAGTGTGGCAGTCTCTTGTTATTATCTGCACACCAAGTAGAGATTGCTTCGTTCCTCGCAATGACGGTAACTTATGAGATGCTGTGTTAAAAGTCAAGTATTTTTTTAATTTTTTTTAAAACCATCTCATAATTAGTTGCAATCTACCCTTATGCCATAAGCTGATGTAAATGCTGCCATCAAAACAACAGGGTTGTGTTAGCTATCTTACCTGTAACAATCAGAGTAAAGCTGTCAAAATATTAGGCATAAGTCGCAACACTCTAAAAACAAAATTAAATAAAATTAATTCATCCTAATGCAAAAGTCTCCGGTTGTGTTATTCTTCTTTAATTCAGCATGCCGGTGTTCAGTTTTTTTATGATTCACAACAAAGTATCAGGTTAATACGAATAGTGTTTTATTTATACCAAGATTTCATGGGTTAATCAGAGGATTTCCTAAGAGTAGTTGTGCGGTGAAAACTTGGGGTTTTTGTGCTTTGATCGGCATAAAAATATCCTAATCTTTCAAATTGATAGACTATATTTTCAGGGTTGGATAAATTAGGTTCTAATTTACAATTTTTAATTGTTTGCAGGGATTTAGGGTTGATGTAATCTTTTATGTTGTTTTGTAGGGAAATCGAGGGGTTAACAACATTAAAAAGATGCTCATACAAATATAAGGTTGCATCAATTGATTTTTTTGCTGATACCCAATGAATCGTGCCCTTCACTTTTCTTTTATCATCTGTTTTACCACCTTTTGATTTTTTGTCATAGGTGCAAATTATCTCTGTAATTGTGCCCTCATCATTTTTTATAATGTCGGTGCAGGTTGCATAATAGGCATATTTAAGTCGGACTTCGCGACCTATTGTAAATCGTCTATACTTAGCCGGAGCATTTTCCATAACATCGCAAGCTTCAATATATAATTCTCTACCAAATGGTATATCTCTCAGAGTCGTGGTCTCATTTTGTGGATAATTTTTAGCCCGTATTATCTCTATGTCATTACCCAAATAATTGCTGATAGTAAGTTTTATGGGGTTGATAACCGCCATAGCACGAGGAGATTTTTTGTTTAATTCATCTCTTATGCAGCCATCCAAGGCACTATATTCAATTACACTATCTTTTTTGGTAACCCCTATCATTTGGCAAAAATTTATTAAAGCATGCGGTGGCACTCCTTTTTTTTCTAAGGCAGCAATTGTCGGCATTCTGGGATCGTCCCATCCTGAAACTATTTTTTCATCAACAAGTTGTTTTAATTTTCTTTTGCTTAGTATTGTCCGCTCTAAATTCAAAGCGGCAAATTCAATTTGGCGAGGTTTGTTTTCAAATTCTAACTTTTTTAAAAACCAATTGTATAAAGGGCGATGATCTTCAAATTCAAGGGTGCATAATGAGTGAGTAATACTTTCAATAGCATCCGATACACAATGAGTGTAATCATACATAGGATAGATATGCCATTTATCCCCTGTTCGTTGATGAGCGACATTTAAAATCCGATAAATAACAGGGTCTCGCAGATTCAAATTAGGCGATGCCATATCAATTTTTGCTCGCAAAACCATTTTGCCGTTGGCAAAATCCCCATTTTTCATTTTATTAAATAATTCTTTATTTTCTTTTATAGGGCGATTTCTATATGGGCTATCAACTCCTGGTTTTGTTAATGTTCCACGATTTTCTTTGATTTGTTCTGGGGTTTGCTCGTCCACGAAAGCGAGATTTTTGGCAATTAAAATATGGGCAGAATCATATAATTTATCAAAATAATCAGAAGAGTGGCAGATTTTATTAGGCTTGAAACCTAAGTATTTTAAGTCTCTCAGAATGCCATCAATATATTTTTGTTCCTCTTTTTGAGGGTTGGTATCATCAAATCTTAAATTGCACAATCCTTGATATTTATCTGCCAAAGAAAAATTTAAAACGATAGATTTTATGTGTCCTAAGTGCAAAAATCCATTTGGTTCTGGTGGAAATCGTGTAAAAATTGTATCGTGTTTTTTATTTTTTAAATCACAGGATATAATATTATCAATAAAATTATTTGTTTGCATGTCATCCATAAAAATTCAAAAAAAGATATAATAGCACAATTTATTAAAAGCAAAATACAAAATATGCAAATCATAGACTCTTTGTTGGAAAAAAAACTATTATCAAAAGATCAAATTGAAATTATAAATATTCAACGACAAAAATTAGAAAAAGATTTTTTATCAGTTGCCATAGATTTAGGTTTTATTGACGAATCACAACTACAAGATATTATAAAAAATGTTTACCAACACCATTTTATTGACATAAAATCTATAAATATTGACAATAATGTAATCTGCCTCATAGACGAAAAAATGGTTAATAAGTTTCGTGTGTTGCCAATAAATTATGATAGCGCTAAAAAGTTATTGACAGTTGCAAGTGATAATATTTATCACACTCATCTATTGCAAATTATGCAAAACGAAGGTAAAAATATCAAACAAATTGATGTTAAATTTTGTCACAATGCGGATCTAACAGAAGCTATTGATAAATATTATGGTTATAAATTTCATTTAGATGAGTTATTATTTAATACAAAAAACCAAAATAATCCAGATAAAACCTATGCATCTGAGTGCATAGATAGTTTGTTATATGATGCTATAAAACACAATGCTTCCGATATTCATTTAGAGCCTGAAAAAGGCTTTATCAGGATTCGTTATAGAATAGATGGTATGCTGCAAAATATCCGTAGCTTTCACGATCGTTATTATCCTGTGATATTAGGGAGAATAAAAATTCTCTGTAACATGGATATAGTTGAAAGTCGCATTCCGCAAGACGGCAGTTTTTCGCAAAAATTTGCTAAATTACCCATAGACTTTAGAGTGTCTACTATCCCTTGTTTGTATGGCGAAAATGTAAGTATCAGAATTTTAAATCGCAATAGCGGATTGTTATCAATAAATCAATTAGGATTTAGTCAAAACTCGATTGAGAATATAAAAAAAATGCTTGAACATCCGTATGGAATTGTATTATCAACAGGCCCCACAGGTTGTGGCAAAACTACGACTTTAAATGCAATAATAAGTTATTTGAATAACATCGATGTCAACATAATGACCTTAGAAAACCCTGTTGAATACCCCATAAGACAGGTTCGGCAAATAAACATAAATAATGAAGTAGGGTTGGATTTTGCCACAGGAGTGCGTGCTATTTTACGTCAAGATCCAGATATTTTGATGGTAGGTGAGATAAGAGACAGCGAGACCGCTAATATGTTAATTAGTGCAGCTGACACAGGACACAAAGTTTTTTCAACCCTGCATACCAACTCTGCTATCTCAGTTTTTGCTAGGTTAAAAAATTTAGGAGTTGATTCGCAAAATCTATCATCCAACATAAACGGCATAATATCCCAACGATTAGTTCGTAGATTATGTTCATTTTGCAAGTTGCCACAAAAAACAATCCAGCATAAAAAAATATATCATGCAAAGGGCTGTATAAAATGTTCATATACGGGTTATAAGGGTAGGTTATTGATAGCGGATACTCTTAATATTACAGACGAACTAAGACAACTCATCTATGATAATGTTAGTATTTTGCAATTACAAAAATATATTAAACGCAATAATATATGGACAATTGAAGATGATATAAAAAATAAAATATATGCGACAGAAACGAGCCTATATGAGGCAAAACGAGTTTTAAATTTTACAATATGAGAGATAATAAACAAAATTTAATATTAAAATTGTGTGCAAGATTAGGAATATTGTTGCGACAACGAAACACAAAAATGGCAACCGCAGAATCATGCACAGGAGGCATGCTTGCAAGTTTTATTATCCAAAATGCAGGTGCCAGCGCTTATTTTGATTCAGGTTTTATAACCTATTCAAATCAAGCTAAGCAAAATCTATTAAATGTAGATAAAAAAATTATTGACAAATATGGAGCGGTAAGTTTTGAATGTGTAGAGCAAATGTTGAAAGGTTTATTAAAAAAAACCAAAGCAGATTATGGTGTAGCTATAAGTGGTGTGGCAGGTCCAAAAGGTGGCACAAAAATAAACCCCATAGGTTCAGTGTGGATAGGGGTTGCCAACAACAAAAAACAGCAAATAAAAAAATACCTATTTACAGGAGACAGGTATGAGATTCAAACCAAATCTACGACTCGTGCCATCAAAGATTTAATAAAAATACTTGAATTATAGGTTTTTTTAAATTATAATCGCCCATTTTGCATGAACGATATTTTTATGAAATTTTTAAAAAGTAGAATTTTTTTGGCAGTTATTTTAATTGCGCTGATTGTTGCAGGGGCTGTATTACTTCTTAATGCTGTAACAGACAATGTTAACACCGCATCCCATCCTGATTATGCCCTAAAAATAACTACAATAAAACAGGATATCATAGAGATTAAAGTCATTCGTCTTGACCTAAAAAACAAAAAAAATAAAGAAATAGCAAGGCTTAACGACATACAACAAGAAATTGAAAAAATAACTAATAAAATTGCAAAACTCAATGAGTCTTTAAAATAGACACCAACAAAATAACAAAATGAGGATAAAATAAAATGGATGATAATAAAAAACAAGCACTTCTTGCCGCTTTGGGGCAAATAGAAAAACAATTTGGCAAGGGTGCTATTATGCGAATGGGAGACGGTGCTATTCGTGATGTGGAAACCATTTCAACTGGCTCTTTGACACTTGATATAGCTTTGGGAATAGGAGGTCTGCCTCGTGGTAGAGTGGTTGAAATATACGGTCCAGAAAGCTCTGGCAAAACCACAATTGCTCTGCAAACCATAGCTTGTGCTCAAAAACAAGGCTTATCGGCCGCTTTTATTGATGCCGAACATGCCTTAGATCCTGCTTATGCTAAAAAATTAGGCATAGATTTGGACGAGATGTTTATCTCACAACCTGATACCGGCGATCAAGCCTTAGAGATTACTGATATGTTGGTTCGCTCAGGCTCTATCGATTTAATAGTAATTGATTCTGTGGCAGCACTGACTCCTAAGGCTGAAATTGAAGGAGACATGGGAGATTCTCATATGGGATTGCAAGCACGCCTTATGTCACAAGCCCTGCGGAAGTTAACCTCCAACATTCAAAAATCAAATACCTTAGTATTTTTTATCAACCAAATTAGAATGAAAATCGGCGTTATGTTTGGTAGCCCTGAAACCACAACAGGTGGTAATGCTTTGAAGTTTTATTCATCAGTGCGGATGGATATTCGCCGTATTGGAGCTATCAAAAAAGGTGATGAAATATTAGGTAACGATACTCGTGTTAAGGTGATAAAAAACAAAATGGCACCTCCTTTTAAACAAGCCCAATTTGAAATTATTTATGGCGAGGGTTGCTCTCTTGAAGGCGAGATTATTGATTTATCGGTTGCTAACAACCTCATCAAAAAAGCAGGTTCATGGTATTCTTATAAAGACGACAAGATCGGACAAGGAAAAGACGCCGCTAAACAATATTTAAAAGATCACCCAGAAATAAAAGAAGGTCTTGATAAACAACTAAGAGAAATATTGTTACCAAAAACACAAGATTCGTCCGAACAAGATAAACAAGAGAAGAATTTGCCACAACAAAAATAAAAAAATTCTCAACTAAAACCGTGAACGAAAGTTATGCTGTGGCAATAAGAATATTATCATACAGAGAGCATAGCATCTTTCAATTAGAGCAAAAATTAAAAAAGAGAGACTATACGGATGATGAAATATTAGAGACCGTCAATGCTTTAAAACAAGAAAACTACCTAGATAACAACCGTTTTTCTCATGAGTTGGCTCGTCAACAATTTAACAAACGTTATGGTCAAAATAAAATCCTATCACTCCTATCTAATCATCATATTGATGGCAAAATAACTCATAGAGTAATGAGTAAATATAGCGATAATGACTTTATAAAACAAGCTAAACAGCAATTATCAAAAAAAAATTACTCCAAAAATATGCCACAAAAACAAAAAAACAAACTAATCCGTCACTTACAAAATCGTGGATTTAACTTAGCAACAATACTCAAAGCAATTTAAGTAAGATTGTGACCGAACAAGACATAAAAAGCATATTTGAAATTTGGCAAAACCAAAATCCAGATCCAAAATGCGAATTAATACATAAAAATAATTTTGAGCTCTTAATAGCAGTTATGTTGTCAGCACAGGCAACAGATATAAGTGTGAATAAAATTACTCCGAATCTTTTTAAGTTGGCGCCTGATCCGAAGACAACAACTGCAATTGGCAAGCAAAAATTAAAACAACAAATAAAATCAATCGGTCTTTTTAATAACAAAGCAAAAAATATTATAAAAACTTGCCATATATTAGAAAAAAAACATCAAGGATTAGTACCTGATAGTTTTGCGGATTTAATCCAGTTACCAGGAGTGGGCAGAAAAACTGCTAATGTGGTTTTAAATACAGCCTTTAATCGCCCCACTATTGGGGTAGACACTCATATATTTCGTCTATCAAATCGTTTAAAATTAGCATCAGGTAAAACCTCTGACATAGTTGAAAAAAAACTTATGCAAGTTATTCCACAAGAATATATAATAAATTCTCACCATTGGATGATTCTTCACGGTCGTCATGTTTGCAAGGCACAAAATCCCCAATGTCAAACTTGTCTCATTAAAAAATTTTGCCAGATGGCATGACATTTAATTTAGATTGAGACCTTTGCATAAATCAAGTGCTGTTTAGAGAATGCAAAAAATAGTGTATTTTTACCGCAAAAATGAGGAAAATAGCTTGCTATTTGACGAATTTTTGCTATGAAAAGGAGCATTTTATGTGTTTTATAAATTGTGCTTGATTTATGCAAAGATCTCAGATTATGCCAACTCACTTCCTATCCCGTTTATTCTGCATTCGCTCGATAGTTTATTATGTTTGCTTTGTATATAATTGTATGTTATAATTCTCCGTTTTTGACTATAATTAAATAACTATGGCTGTTAAGATAGGTTTTTTGAACGAGGTATCCGAACATGAAAAACGTGTGGCTATCACACCTATATCATCTCAAAGACTCATAAAAACTGGATTAGATATTCATATGCAAAGCAAAGCAGGTAAGATGGCAGGTTTTGACGATGGCTTATATAAAAATATCAAAATTATAAAAAATGCAAAAGAACTGCTAAAATCAGTTGATATCCTAATAAAACTTAACCCTCCAACATTAGACGACATTAAAAATTTATCAAAAAAATCAATAATAATCTCCACCATGTTTGCAGAGCAAAACAAAACCATCATAGACCAAGCAAAAAAGAAAAATATAAACTGTTATGCTTTGGAGTTAATTCCTCGAATCACACGAGCCCAGTCAATGGATATTTTGTCATCACAGGCAACATGTAGCGGATATAGTTCGATTATAAAAGCAGCCCTTGTTTCAAATTTATTATTCCCAATGCTTACCACAGCAGCAGGCACCATAGCCCCTGCCATCGTAGTTGTCATAGGTGCAGGAGTGGCAGGATTACAAGCCATTGCCACAGCTCATAGATTAGGTGCCAGAGTTTTAGCCTATGATATTCGCCCTGATGCCAAAGAACAAATAGAATCCTTAGGCGCTAAGATGATTGATGCTGGGGTCGATGCCAAAGGTGATGGTGGTTATGCTCGCGAACTAAATGATAATGAAAAAAAACTACAACAAGAAAAGTTAGCAATGCAACTTAATAAAGCAGATATAATAATTACTACTGCCGCTGTGCCAGGGCGCCCTGCACCAACCATAATAAATACAAAAATGGTAGATAATCTAAAAAACCATTGTGTAGTTGTAGATCTTGCGATGGATAGTGGTGGTAATTGCGAATTATCCCAGCCAAATAAAGAAATTACTCACAAGAACGGCGTTAAAATAATTGGTTTTTCTAACCCTGCATCAAGTGTCGCTTACCATGCCAGTCAAATGTATGCCAAAAATATTGAAGTTTTTTTGACCCTATTCATTAAGGATAAAAAATTAGAAATTGATGCAGAAGATGAAATATTAAAAAGTTGTTTGTTATAGATTTGGATTATAAAAAATTTAAAGGTTAAGTTATGGAAGGATTTATTGCATTATATATATTTATGTTGGCAGCCATTGCAGGTTATGAAATTATCTCAAAAGTGCCGGTAATTTTACACACTCCTTTAATGTCAGGATCTAATTTTGTGCACGGAATTGTCTTGATAGGTGCGATAGCTGTTTTAGCCCATGCAGAGAGTTTAACCCAACAAGTAATAGGTTTTATCGCCGTGTTTCTCGGAGCAGGCAATGCGATGGGCGGTTTTATCGCCACCGATAGAATGTTAAGCATGTTTGCTGATAAAAAAATAAAAAAGTAAAAGGTTAAAAAACATGTTAAATACAATAGTTCAATTTTCTTTTTTTCTCTCCGCCGTTTTATTTATTATTGGTTTGAAACAAATGGCAAGCCCCAAAAAAGCCCAAAAAGGTATAGTGTGGGCAGGGGTTGGGATGTTAATCGCCACCTTGGCAAGTTTTTTAGTCCCTAATTTACAGAATCTATCTTTGATTTTAATCGCTCTTGTTTCAGGATCTGCTTTGGCATATGTTAGTGCGAAAAAAGTCGCAATGACGGATATGCCACAAATGATTGCTTTGTATAACGGAATGGGAGGCGGTGCCGCCGCCGCCATTGCCGCCGTGGAGCTTATCAATCCTATTGCAGAGCATTCTCTTATTTTTACAACCATAGCACTATCAGGTGCAATGATAGGATCTGTCGCTTTTTCAGGCTCAATCATAGCCTTTGCCAAATTACAAGGTTGGCAGAAAAAACAAGTCTCCCTACCTGCTCAAAATTCATTAAATGCAATTTTACTGATTGCCACTATTGTATTAGCATATAAATTAGTGCAAATCCCTGATGCCACTATTATCCTTACAATCTTTTTTGTCTGTGCTTTGGTGTTGGGTATTATGCTGACTTTACCCATCGGTGGTGCGGATATGCCGGTGGTTATTTCTTTGTATAATGCCCTAACAGGGCTTGCTGTTGGTTTAGAGGGTTTTGTCCTGCAAAATCCCGCGATGATGATAGCAGGAATTGTAGTCGGAGCCTCAGGCACTCTGCTGACCCAACTTATGGCAAAAGCTATGAATCGCTCTTTATTTAATGTTCTTTTTTCAAATTTTGGTGCCACCAAATCATCTGATAACAATCAAGATGGTAAAGAGATGAAAGCCATTGAGGCATCTGATGCTGCGGTTAATATGGCATATGCGAATCAAGTTATTATAGTGCCAGGATATGGAATGGCAGCCGCCGCCGCTCAACATAAAATATGGGAACTCACCCAACTTTTACAGCAAGAGGGGGTCACAGTCAAATTTGCCATTCATCCGGTGGCAGGAAGAATGCCAGGACATATGAATGTTTTGCTTGCCGAAGCAGGTGTGCCATATGAGTTAATTTATGATTTGGAGCAGATAAATGCCGAATTTAGCAATACTGATGTAAGTTTGATAATTGGCGCAAATGATACTGTAAATCCGGCGGCTGAAAATGATAAAGATAGCCCCATTTATGGAATGCCTATTTTAAAAGCCCAAAATTCACAAAATGTAATTGTTATAAAAAGAGGTAAAGGAACAGGATTCTCAGGAGTTCAAAATGAATTATTTGTGGCCGACAACACTAAGATGTTATTCGGTGACGGACAAAAAGCTGTGGCAGATCTAATAAATGCTATCAAATCTTTATAAAATAACAACTTATCAAACCAAGCCGATATAGCTCAGTAGGTAGAGCAACTCATTCGTAATGAGAAGGTCGCAAGTTCAATTCCTGCTATCGGCATCATTATTTTAACAAACAAAATAATCAATCCCAACCAAAAAATAGGCAAGTTTATATCGGTATATTTTTGGTGATAATTTTTGTCTTTGATCTTGTTTTTGCAAAGATCTCAATATATATATATGCTGGATCTTGATCTGACGATTAAATATCCTTACACATGTTTTTGTTGCAGGTTTAATACAAATGGGAACAGGTTACTTTTTAAAAAATTATAATAAAAGTATCTTGTTGTTGTTCTCTCTTTAATAGAATCAAGAGCTTCCCAAACAACACTTGATTTATGTAAAAGTTCCATGGTATAATTTGTCGCTTTTTTATCTTACTGGATTTTTAATTATGAAACTTATTTTATTAGGAGCCCCTGGGGCAGGAAAAGGCACTGTTGCTAAACTTTTAACCAAACATGATGGCTCGGTGCAAATCTCAACTGGCGATATTTTACGTGTCGCGGTGGCAAATAACACTGATTTAGGGCGCGAAGCAAAAGGATTTATGGATGCAGGTGATTTGGTGCCGGATAGTTTGATTATGGGAATAATGGAGCAAAGATTACAAGAGAGCGATTGTGATAAGGGCTTTTTATTGGACGGT
Organism: Gammaproteobacteria bacterium; assembly: GCA_003645455.1. GTDB lineage: Bacteria > Pseudomonadota > Gammaproteobacteria > QNFE01 > QNFE01 > QNFE01. Next base: position 19,542 of record QNFE01000035.1, read on the forward strand.
TTTCCACGCACAATTCCTCAAGCAGAAGATTTGATGAAGCTGCTTGATAAACTCAATATCAAATTAGATATGGCAGTTGAAATTGATGTGCCAAGAGATGTTATTTTGGACCGTTTAACTACTCGGCGTACCTGTGAAAATGGTGACTGTCAAGAGATATATAATATAAAATCAAACCCACCAAAAGTTGAGGGAATTTGTGATAAATGCGGATCTGCTGCGGTGCAACGAGCTGATGAAACCACCGAGGCTATTACTCACAGATTAAATACCTACAACGAAAAAACAGCACCATTAGTTGATTTTTATGATGGTAAAGGTTTATTGGTAAGTGTGAAAGCCACAGATAGTGAGGTAGTTGTCAAAGCCATAACTGATAAACTATAAGTTATCAATTTGCCAAAATAACACCACAAAATATGCCACCTAATAAACCTACAAAAACACATTCTGTTAAAAATCAAGTTGTTGCACCTCCTTTTTCGCAAGAGGCAGAGCAGGCTGTATTGGGTGGGTTAATGATAGACCCCGAGGCATGGGAACGAATTAGCGATAAAATAAGTGAAAATGAATTTTATCAAAGGGAGCATAAACTAATTTTTGCCGCCGCTTATTCTCTATCGGAGCAGAATTTACCGATTGATGTTATTCACCTTAAAAATGATCTAGGCTCAAAAAAACAACTCAAAAATGCAGGTGGTGGAGCATATCTTGCGACCTTAGCCTCTCTTACAGAGGGCATAGCAGTTATTGAGACCTATGCCAACATTATCCGTGAAAAATCAATTCTACGCCAACTCATTAGTATAGGTGGTGAGATAAGTTCGATGGCATTAAACTCAGATGGCAGGCCTGCCCGTGATATTTTAGATGATGCAGAGTATAAAATATTCCAATTAGCAGAAAATATCAGTGGCAACAGCAATACGATGGTGCAAATTACTGAAACTATCAAATCAACGAGTGAATTGTTACAATCTTTATATGAAAATAAAAGTGATATAACAGGTATTGCCACAGGTTTTATGGATTTTGACAAAATTACCTCTGGCCTGCAAAACTCTGATCTAATAATCCTTGCCGCTCGCCCTTCAATGGGGAAAACTACTTTGGCGATGAATTTTGTTGAAAATGCGATGTTCAAAGAACAAAAAACCGTGCTTTTTTTTAGCATGGAGATGTCCGCAGAACAAATATCTATGCGACTTTTATCTTCTTTGGGTGGAATATCGGTAACAGATTTACGCACTGGCAGAATAAAAGATCAAGACTGGAAAAAACTAACCGGAGCCATGAATCAAATTCAACAATTCCCCCATTTGTATATTGACGATAGCTCTTCTTTAACGCCTATGGATGTGCGAACACGTAGTCGCCGTTTGATGAGAAAATTAAAAAACACTGATAATCCATTGTCTATGATCGTTATTGATTATATGTCGCTGATGAGAGTTCCTAATATCGTCAATAACAAAGTAGCAGAGATGAGTGAGATATCTCGCTCACTAAAAGCACTTGCCAAGGAATTAAGTGTGCCGTTAGTTGCTTTGTCTCAACTTAATCGTGCCTCTGAAAGTCGCAACGATCACCGTCCAATTTTATCAGATTTAAGAGAATCAGGCTCCATCGAGCAGGATGCAGATGTCATAGCTTTTATTTATCGCGATGTGGTTTATAATAAAGACATAGAAGGCACAGACAAAGAAAACATATCAGAGTTAATAATAAGAAAACAACGAAATGGTGCCGTAGGAACAGTCAATCTTATGTTTCAAGGACAATTCTCTCGTTTTGATAACCTTACCTCTGGCCAACAATATGAATACAATAACACCCCAGAATTATCACAATAGATCCGCTAAGATTGAAATTGATTACATAGCATTGCTTGATAATTTTAAAATTATTCGTGCTCAAACACATTCTTTGATATATGCCGTTGTCAAGGCAAATTCATATGGGCACGGCTCTATTAAATGTGTCTTGACTCTTAATGAATATGCTGATGGTTTTGCAGTTGCCACTATTGACGAGGCATCATCCATAAAACCCTATGTTAATGGTTTACCAATATTAATTTTTCAGGGATTTAGTTGCAAAAATGAATTAAAACTATGTATAAAAAATAATTTTATCCCAGTTGTTTACAGTTATAAGCAATTGATAATATTATCAACAGCAAAATTAGCAGCGAAACCCAAGATTTTTATCAAATTTAACTCTGGCATGGGTAGATTAGGCTTTGATGCCAAGGATATTGATGATATAAAACTTATAATTGATGGTAAATTTGACTACGGAATTATGTCACATCTATGCTGTGCTGATGATAAAAAATCGACAAAAACAACAGAGCAAATAAAAAATTTTAAAAAAATTTGTGCTAATTTTAATAGCAACATTCAAAAATCATTAGCAAATTCAGCCGGCATATTTTCCCAACAAGAATCCCACTTTGATATAGTTCGCCCAGGTGTTTCTTTGTATGGAATATCTCCCTTTAATGTCGCAAATCAACCAAAATTAAAACCAGTTATGAGTTTTAAGGCAAAAATTATGGCAGTTTATGAGAGAAACAAAAACCAAAGTA